>NZ_CALHXD010000130.1 GCF_938040115.1 uncultured Campylobacter sp.
GCCTTAGTTTTTTCTTTGGGCGCACCGTTTGCGCTTAAACGTTAGATAAGGGCAAATAACGGGACTAGACAAGGCGCTTTTGCCGTGTTTGAAGCAAATTTTGATAAAAAGTTTAAATTTACGAATTCTTCAAATTTAAAACATAAGGATTTTACGGGCGCAAAGAGCATAAATTTAAGCGATTTGAGACGGTTGCTAGATGTCGGCGGGCATATATTTCATAAATTTGCCAAAGCCGAAATTTGCCCGTTTGCTCGCGTTTAGCGCCGCAAAGTACGGCTACGCAAGGTGCGTAAATTCGTAAAACCCATCTAGTCGCTAGCTAGCATTAGGCGTAGTAGCGCCTCTATATCGCCGCTGCAAGGAACTATGCCGTAGCTTAGCAGCTTTGCCGTATCGCAGACGAGTAGGGCGGGATCGTTTGCTCTGACAAATCGGGGATCGCTTTGCACAGCTATATCGTGTCCGCTTAGGCAGCGTAAAATTTGTAAAATTTGCTCAATACTATAAGCCTTACCAGAGCCAATGTTAAAAATTTCATCGTTAGCTTCGAGTTTTAGTAGTTGCTCGTATATTCTCACGACGTCGTTTATGTCGTTATATTCGCGCTTTGGCGTCAAATTTCCAAGTTTTATTGTATGAGCTCTATCTTTAAAATGTCGTACTATTTTTGGTATGAGGAAATTTTCGCTTTGTCCAGTACCTGTGTAGTTAAATGGGCGCGCGATGATAAAAGGCAGTCCGCTTTTAGCTATCTGCTCCTCCATAAAAATTTTACTTTCGGCATATATGCTTTGCGGATTTAGCGGAGAGTTTTCGCACATGGGCATATCTCCTCCGCCGTAGACGCTAGCCGAGCTTGCAAAGATCGCCTTTTCAAATTTAACGGAACCTAGAGCCTCTAGCAAATTTAGCGTACCGATTTCGTTTGCGTTTTTTATCTCGGCGGGATCGGCCATAGCAAAAGACACCGCTGCCAGGTGGATGATGTAGTCAAATTTGACGCTAAAAGCAGCTTTTATGCTGTCTTTATCAAGCAGATCAAGGCGCGTATGATTAGGCGCGCTAGGGCTCAGGGCGCCGCCTGAGACCTCGTAACCGAGCGCACAAAGGTATCGCTCCAGATAGCGACCCGTAAAGCCCTCAATCCCCGTGATAAAAACTCGCTTAGAACTCAAATCCCGCCTCGATGCGTCTTAGATCGGCTTTTATCATCATATCGCAAAGTCCCTTTAGATCAGTCTTTGCGCTCCAACCGAGCTTTTGCTTGGCTTTTGAGGCGTCGCCTATTAACAGATCGACCTCCGCGGGTCTAAAAAATGCCGGATTTATCTTTACGATCACGTCGCCCTTATCGTTTAGCCCGACTTCGTTTATGCCTTCGCCCTCGAATTTTATTCCGATATCTAGCGCTTCAAAGCTAAGCTTCACAAAATCCCTGACAGTGGTCGTTACGCCGGTAGCGAGCACGAAGGTGTCCGGAGTTGGGGCTTGTAGCATCGCGTGCATGCCTTCGACGTATTCTTTGGCGTAGCCCCAGTCGCGCTTTGCGTCTAGGTTGCCTAGTTCTAAAGTTTTAGCCTTTTTCAGAGCGATTTTTGCGGCCGTATTCGTGATTTTTCTCGTGACGAACTCAAGTCCTCTTAGCGGACTTTCGTGGTTAAATAAAATGCCGCTTGAGGCGAAAATATCGTAGCTTTCTTGATAGTTTACTGTGATAAAGTGTGCATAAAGCTTTGCCACTCCGTAAGGTGAACGCGGATAAAACGGCGTCGTTTCGCTTTGCGGGACGGCTTGGACTTTGCCGAACATCTCTGATGTGCTAGCTTGGTAAAATTTGATACTTTTATCTACCGTTTTGATTGCTTCTAGTATATTTAGCGTGCCGATACCCGTAGCGTTTGCAGTGTGAAAAGGCTCTTTAAAACTAACGCCTACAAAACTTTGGGCGGCTAGGTTGTAGATTTCCTCGGGTCTTATTTTATTGACGACGCTTAGGATATTAAACGGGTCGGTTAGCTCAAACTCGACTAGATGAAAATTCGGCTCGTTTAAAAGATCTAGCTCGTTTAATCTCCAAAAATTCGGGCTCACCGCTCGTCTGTAACCGCCATAGATCTCATATCCCAGATCGATCAGATATCTAGCCAGATACGCGCCGTCTTGGCCTCCGACGCCCGTGATTATAGCTTTTTTCATTATTCTTCTCCGTTTTTTAAATGTCGCATAAAATTATGATCAGTATTTATGGCTTTAAAGATTCTTAAATAAAGACCGGCGATATTTTGCCAGCTGTTTTCTTCTAGCCATTTTATGCGCTTATCATAAATTTTACCATCTATTTCATTATTTTTTACTTTTTCGAGTTGTTCTAGGATATCCTCGTCGCTAAAACCGTCCGCCGCTATCGTGATATTTTGCATCTCGCTAAAGATTCTTGACGGCGTAACTATAACGTTTTTACAAAGACTTAGAGAGACTCTGGCTGCTGCGCTACTACCCTCGTCGGTCTGTCCGTACGGCAATACGATCGCATCGCAACAACTTAGTTTTTCGTTTACAGTTTCTATCGGTAAAAAACTCGTATGCCACTCTATTTTTTCGCTCAAATTTAGCTTTTCGCAAATCTTGCGGCATCTTTGCAGTTCCGCCTCGCCGTCCGCGCTTGCGACCGGACTGATTATGACTAGTTTTGCGTCTATATTTTGACTGAATTTCGCAAAAGCTTCTAGTAGCACAGGTAGGTTTTTATGCGCAAATAGCAGTCCGAAAAATCCTATCCTAAATTTGCCGTCCATTTCCTTGCGTTTGTTTTGCTCGGGCGCTAAATTTTGCGTTCCGTGCGGCACTAGCGTGACATTATCGATAAGTCCAAGCAGCCTAAGCGTATTTAGATCGTCGATACTATGGACGAATACTCGGTCGAATTCGTAAAGCGTGTCGTGCCAGTTTTGTTGAGTTTGGCGTGGATAGTTTAGGATTTGCTTCGTGCTGTGAAGCGTGATAAAGCAAATTTTCCCCTGAGATTTTAGAGCGAGGACGTCTGATTTTAGCTTTTCATCTATCTCGAAAAATGTAAAATGGTGTTGTAGCCAGATGATATTCGCATCCGTCTCAAGCCCCGATAGTAGTTTTTCGCGCTCTATTTCATAGACTTTTATATTGTCGTTTTCTTGGGTTAAATTTGACCCATCGGTGCGCTTTTGCTCGCTCCAAGTGTAAATTTGCAAATCTGCGCCCGCCCGCGCAAGCTCGTCCGTTAGGTATTTTGAGTATTCGGCTATACCGCAAACGGCGTTATATGTCGAAAAGTAGGCTATTTTTAGCTCGCTTGGCTCATTTTTAAAGGATTTTAGATGCGAGATGCTCGAGATAAAATTTAGCGCATTTTTCTCGCCGAACATCATTTCATCGACTTTCTGTTTTAGCGGTTCTATGTTTGGCGCACGGTTTTGTAAAATTTGCTCGGCTACTTTGAGGATCTTTTCGCTTAGATCCTTGACGCTAGGCTCCGCCCAAAACGAATAATTTAGATTAAAATGCGTAACGGCCGGCGCAAATTTGTATCCGATAAACTCGCAGCTGCCATCCAAAAACTCGCACTGGCCGCTATAGTCGGTGGAGATAACCGGCTTTTTGTAGTGTACGCCTTCGATTGCCGGCATATTTAGCCCCTCGCCGCGCGTCGGTAGCACGACGATATCGCACTGCTCGTATAGATTTGCCACGTCGAGCGCGGTTAGATCTTCGTTTAGTATCACGCGGATTTTATCGCGGTACTTTTTATCGACTAAAAGCTCGATTTGTTCGGTTACGCTGTTGTGCGGATTAGGGAAGCTTTTTATCGTTAGGCTTAGCTCGAATTTAGCTTTTTTGCAAGCTTCGTTAAAGGCTCGCAGCAGCACGTCGGCACCCTTTCTAGGTAGGCACGACGAGATGTGAAAGAGCTTTATCTCGCGCTTTTGGTTGCTGTTTTCTTGCGAAACGCTTGGCGCAGGCGGCGTTTTTAGCGGTATATCGACCACTTTTACGGGTGTATAGCAGCCATTGTCGATGAGAATTTTTTTGATGAAAAAGGTCGAAACTAAAATGCCTTTATACTTGGAGTTTAAAATTTCGATCGTCCTAGGCGGGATACGCGACTCCTCCCAGAAAAATACCGCGATCTCAAAGCCGTAGCCTTCGCGCACGTCTTCGATTAGCGGGTAGTGGTGGTAGATCGCGACCTTGTCGTCGCTTCTGATTGCGGGTGTGTTTTTATCCGGCACTATGCTTCTTAGCGTTTCGTACTCGTCTTTGGTTATCGCGATGTCTTCGATTTTATCGAAATAGTTTGCGTGATAGCAGATAACAAAGACGTTTTTTACTTTGTTTAGTAGCCTAAATATGATGTTTCTATTTATTGCGGCTAGACTGTAGTGTCCGCTGATGTTGCCGATTACCGTTAGCTCGCTAAAGTTTTCTTTAAATTTGAGATTTTTTAGCTCCAAATTTTGCTCGTACTCTTTTGAGTGCTTTAGTTCAAAAACGTTCGGCTCGAAAACGCCCTCTTGCGAGACGTAGATATCGTCCCTTATTTGGCCTTTGAGGCTAAAAATTTTTGCCCTAAGAGCCGGGAATTTATTTAAAAATATCTTGAGATTCTTTTTAAATTTAGGGTTGTTATTTGCCGTCTTTTCGGTTAAATTTATACCGAATTTGAGCGCTTTTTTGAGATTATCTTTAGCTAAATTTTTGCAAAATCTCAAAAACTTATATACCCAAATAAGCGGCTTTGCGACCCTTTTAAATTTGGCGACGAAAATTTTAAGATGCTCGATATCGTTTTTGATAACGGGAGCTTCGTTTTCTAGGACGTAGACTTTATGATTTAGCGCGAGATATTTGCCCAGTAGATTTTCTAAATCCTCGTGTAGGCGCGCATTTTCATTTTGCAAATTTGCGATTTGATTTTTGCTTTCCATCAGCTCAAGCGAGCTTTTCCAAAGAGCCTCTTTTGTCTCCAAAGACTCCTTCCAAACGTCGTTTTTTAGCTCGAGCATCTGAGTTTTGTTTTCAAACGCCGCTACGTCGAACCTATCGGCTAGCTCTTCAAAGCTAAAGCCGCTTTTGGCCGCATTTAAAAACGCTTCGCGCGTTTTTTCGTCGCCGCCTTTAAGCCCCAAAACCGCATAATCAAGCCCGACACTGCTCAAAACGTCTCTTAGCGTAACGTTTTGGTTCTCTAAATCCTCGCTAAAGCTCAAATTTGAGTTCAGCCTCATCATAAACGTATCGCTAAAGCCTTCAAATTCGCACAGATACTCAAGCAACATCGGCGGGATAGGCTTAACGTGCGTAACGTCTAGATAGAAAGTTAGCGTAGCGACGCGTAAATTTTCTGGGTTAGGCGTTTCAAGTATCAAGATGCCGCCGTCTTTGAGAACTCGGCGCGCTTGTTTTATTAGCTCGCAAAGTTCGCTAAACTCCAAGTGCTCCACAAGCTGAAATGCGCTAACAAGCGCAAGGCTTGAGTCTTCTAGCTCGCTTAAAAACTCTATCGCTCCTTGTTTTTTGGCTTCAAGCGCGTTTTTTTCGCACTCTTTTAGCATCTCCTCGCTCACGTCGCAACCGCGCGCGATAAAGCCGTTTTGTTTTAGAATTTCAAGCCACTCGCCTCTGCCGCAGCCTAGATCGACTGCCGCCGGCTTTTCATCGTTTTGTTTTAAGATTTGCAAAAACGGCTCATAAGCAAGCAGGCGTTTTTTGATCTCGCTCTTATCTCCCCTAAATTTATCCTCGAAACTTTTATAAAATTTATCCATTTATTCTCTTTACTTCTAAACTCGGTTCAAGATACGCAAGACCGACGAAATCGGGCTTGCTAAAATTTACGACGTTAAAAATGATTGCGTTGTCGCGCCATTCGTAGTTGTTTTGCAGGTGGTTGTCGCTATCGTGTAGCGCTATCGTTACAGAAAACGACCCGACGCCCAAATTTGCGTCAAATTCAAAACTAAAGTCGTACTCCTCGCCTTTTTTGAGATTTTTTAAAGCTTGCTTTAGGTGGTAAGTGTTTGTGCCGTAGACGACCTGCGAGAAGCGATTTTTGATCTGATAGCCTAGCACTAGCGACGGCAAATTTTCGTTTGCTTGCACCGTTACTTTTAGCTTGATTTTTTTGCCGACTTCTAAATTTTGTATCTTTTTGCCTGCGGCATCTAAAATTTCCACGTTTTTTATGCAGGCTTTTTTGTTGCCCGATACGGTT
>NZ_CALHXD010000131.1 GCF_938040115.1 uncultured Campylobacter sp.
GAAAAAGGCGGCAAAAACTCGGACAAGCGCGCCGTGCGGATATATCTAAGCTCAGACGGCGACGTCTACGGCAAGCTTAGCAAAAACATACTCGAGCAGTACGTGGGCGCAGCTAAACAGAAAATGGAGCCGACGCTAAAAGCGGCGATCAAATTTGAAAATGACACGAACGTCGTTTATGAGCTGGTCGTGGGCAACGAGTTTAAGGCGAGCGACGAGGCGCAGACGGGCGGCGTTTATACCTTGGCGCCTGGGCAGGTTACGGGCGCGATCTGGGCGGATAGCGCGGCGGTAAATACGGCGATCGCGGGCAAAGCGGTCAAAATCGGCACTCTAAAAAAGACGGCGAAATGAAAAACGTAAAAATAGGCTTCATCGGCGGCGGAAATATGGGCGGCGCGATGATAGAGGCGCTTTGGCGAGCGCAACCTGACGGGGCAAGCTTTGCCGAAGACGATCAAAAATTTGACGGCGGTAGCGAGGCACACAGGGCGGAAAATTTAGCGCAAACGGATAAAAACACGAGTCGGCGCGAATGCGAAAAAAAGACGAAATTTGAAATCATAGCCTGCGCCAGAAGCAAAAACGAAGCCTTGCGGCAAAGATTTGGCATAAAAATAGCCGCGAACGAAACGGATCTAGCGCGCGAAGCGGACACGGTCGTGCTGGCTACTAAGCCCGCTAGCTACGAGGCTATCTTGCGCCTGATCGCACCCGAGCTTGCGGGCAAAATTTTGCTTCTTTTGGCGCCTAATTTTGACATAAAACGCGCTAGGCAAATCGTAGGCGAGTGCGTTTATATCGCTCGCGCGATGCCAAATATCGCAGCTTGCATCGGCGCGTCGGCCACGGCTCTTTGCTTTGACGCTGGATTTAGCGAGGCCAAGAAAGAGACCGTGCGCGAGATAATCGCAAAAATAGGCAAAATTTACGAGATAGACGAGGCCGGTTTTGCCGCATTTACGGGCATCGCAGGCAGCCTGCCCGCGTATGCGTGCGCCTTTATCGAGGCTGCGGCCGATGCCGGCGTGCGGGGCGGACTGCCTAGGCGGCTTTGCTACGACGCCGTTGCGGCAGCCGTAGAAGGGACGGCGCGTCTGATCCAAAGCGGCAAGCACCCGGCCGCGCTAAAAGACGAGGTCTGCTCGCCGGCGGGAACCACGATCGAAGGACTTGCCGCGCTTGAAAAAGGCGGATTTCGCGGCGCCTTGATGGATGCCGTCGCCGCTTGCATCGCCAAAGCGCGGGGTTAGGCTCGCTGCTTTTGCTTTGCCGATTAATTTAAGTCTAGTAAATTTATACGCTTTATCCTCGCTTGAAATTTCCGCTCGCGCCTAAATTTCTCGTCCGAGCCGAAAAACGCCCCCGCGTTTTTGCTATAATCGCACATTAAATTTTAAAAGGATACGAATGAAATTCTTCATCATCGCGCTACTTGCGGCGTTAAATTTATTCGCTAGCGAGCCTGGCCTTTTGCCATTGCTAGCCGCAGATACGCTAGAAAAGCTCAAAAAATGCAAAAGTCTCGTCATAAACGCTACCAAAGAGCGCGTGCAAGCGGGCATGGTAGCGGCTAACTTAAAGCAAGACTACGGCGCGGCGGAAGAAGAAAAAGGGTGTTTGACTTAGCGCGGTATTTGATTTTTGCGTCTTTGCGATGAGCGTAGCGTTACGAGAGCTTGCGCAAGGTAAAACGAAACGCTTTATTTCAGATTTGCTCGGCGTATCGTCTTTTCGCGCCTTTTGAGTTAGAATTTTACCCGAAAAACAATATTTTTTAATTTTTCGCCGCTTTTTACGCCCGATTTTGGCTATAATTTCAACCAAAGCAGATCGCGGTCGCGATTTACGTTTGCAT
>NZ_CALHXD010000132.1 GCF_938040115.1 uncultured Campylobacter sp.
AATTTATGCTAAAATCGCGCTTGGTAACACAAATTTACTAGGAGCGAATTTGAACGAACTACGAAAACTCCCGCAGATAGATAAATTTATAAAAAATGAGCGATTTTTCGGGCTTGATACGAGCTTGCTGACCAAGGTCGCCAGGGCCGAGCTAGAGAGCCTGCGCGCTCAAATTTTAGGCGGCAAGAACTGCCCGGGGCTTGACGACATCGTCCAAAATACGCTCGAAAGATACGAAAAGGCGTCAAATTTGAGCCTACGAAGCCTAATAAACGCAACCGGCGTCATCATTCATACAAACCTCGGCCGCAGCGCGATCGATCCCGAAATTTTACGCCGAGCCCAGCCCGTGATAACCGGATACTCAAACCTCGAGTACAGCGTCGAAAAGGGCGGCCGCTCAAACCGCTACGACTACGTGGGCGGGTTGCTCGCGGAGCTTTTCGGATTTGAGGACGCCGTCATCGTAAATAACAACGCAAGTGCGGTATTTTTGGTGCTAAATACCTTCTCAAAAGGTGGCGAAGCTATCATTAGCAGGGGCGAGCTAGTCGAGATCGGTGGGAGTTTTCGCGTGCCAGAAGTCATGGCAAACTCGGGCGCGATCCTGCGCGAAGTGGGTACGACGAATAAAACCAACCTGCGCGACTACGAGGATGCGATAAACGAAAACTCGAAGCTGATCTTAAAGGTGCACAGGTCAAATTTCGACATCGTTGGCTTTAGCGAGGATGTGGCGATGCAGGGTCTTAGCGCGCTAGCGAGGGAGCGAAATCTCATTGATTATTTTGATCTTGGCGGCGGATTTTACGGCGAGCTGCCTTACGGTCTCGAGCGCAACGAGCCCAATCTAAAAAACCTAAAAGACGCCTCGCTCGTTAGCTTTAGCGGCGACAAGCTCTTTGGCTCCGTGCAGTGCGGTATAATCCTAGGTAAACGCGAACTAATAGCAAAACTAAAGAAAAATCAGCTGCTAAGAATGCTGCGCGTGGATAAGGTGATCATCTCGCTTTTGGCTGAAAGCGTCAAAGCCTACGCAAACCGCGAATTTGAGCTTATCACGACGGTAAAACAGCTATATAAAAGCGTGGATGAGCTAGAAAACACGGCAAATTTTATAAACTCGCGGCTAAAAACTCCGCTTGAAATCGTGCGCACTACGACCTATGTGGGCGGCGGCACTATGCCA
The DNA here is from genome assembly GCF_938040115.1 of uncultured Campylobacter sp. GTDB lineage: Bacteria > Campylobacterota > Campylobacteria > Campylobacterales > Campylobacteraceae > Campylobacter_A. The sequence continues at coordinate 1,190 of NZ_CALHXD010000132.1, forward strand.
AATAAACGCATACCTAGCATCGCGCTAGCCGTCAAAGGAAACGCGAACGAAAACGAGGCTAAATTTAGGAAAAATCTCGTGATCGGCCGCATCGAGGAGGGCAAGTTTTTGCTCGATCTTCGCAGCGTACTGGACGCGGACGTGCAAAATTTGATAGAAAAAATCAACGAAACGGATGAAAAATGAGCTTAATAATAGGAACGGCCGGGCACATCGACCACGGCAAAACGGCGCTGATAAAGGAACTAAACGGCTTTGAAGGCGACAGACTCGAAGAGGAGCAAAAGCGCGGGATCACGATCGACCTTAGCTTTTCAAATTTGAGCAAAAACGGCGAAAATATCGCATTTATCGACGTGCCGGGACATGAAAATTTGATCAAAACGATGATTAGCGGCGCGTACGGATTTGACGCGTGCCTCTTCGTAGTGGCGGCAAACGACGGGCTAATGCCGCAGTCTTTGGAGCATTTGGAGGTTTTAAATATCCTTGGCGTTCGTTCGCTCGTAGTAGCTCTTACCAAGTGCGACCTGGCTAGCGCAGAGCTAATAGAGCAGCGAAAAGGCGAAATTTATGCCGCCGCACAAAACTACAAAAATCTGCAAATTTTAGAGATTTTCCCGGTTAGTATCAAGGATAGCGCGAGCATAGACGAGCTGCGAAATTATCTTTTCACGCTAAAGGCGGCTAAGCGCGAGCAAGAGGGCGTTTTTAGGTATTACATCGACCGCGTTTTTAGCCTAAAAGGTATTGGAAACGTTGTTACGGGCACCGTGATAGAAGGCAGCGTGACGAAAAACGAAAAGCTGTTTAACTATGACGCAGGCAAAGAAGTGCAGGTGCGAAGCGTGCAGAGCCATGACACTTTCGTTGACCGTGCCGGAGTTAGTAGCCGCGTGGCGCTAAATTTGACGGGGATTGAGCTAAACGATCTAAAAAAGGGCCAATTGCTTAGTAAAAAGGGCTTTTTTAGAGGATTTCGTGAGATAGACGCGATAGTTTTCGCTCGCGAGCTAACGCACGGGCAGAGCGTTACTTTTTGCGTCGGCGCAAAGGCTGCGCCCGCAAAAGCACTGGTTCTTAGCGAAAAAGAGGGCGGGATATTTGCGACGTTTAAATTTGAAAGGGATATGTTTTTAAAATTTGACGAGCCGTTCGTGCTCATCGCAAACGGTCGCGTCATAGGCGGTGGCAGGGTACTAAACGCCGTGAGCGAACCGATGAAAAAATCAAGCAAAATTTCGTTTTTAAACTCGCTTCTCAAAAAAGATTTCGTAAGCGCCTTTGCGATGCTAAAAGATACGCATAAAAACGGCTTTGGTATCATCTCGGCCTATCAGCGCTTCGGGCTAAATCACGAGGAGGCCGTCGCTATAGCAAAACAAACGCCAAATGTATTCGTCGATGAAAAGGCGCTAAATATCTACGATCTAAGCGCGGTCGATCGGATAAAAAGCGCGGTCAAATTTATGATAGAAAAGAACGAATTTGCGGTATTTTCGGCTACGAGCATCAGCCTAAAGCTCTCATGGGCTAGCGAAAATATCGCCCAAAAGGCGCTTGACGAGCTAGAAAGCGCGGGCGCGATCGCTAAAAACGACGGCGTCTATACCAAAACGGGCGTGGATATGAGCAAGCTAAAAATCAGGCTCGAGGAGAAAATTTACGAGATTTTGCAAAGCGGAAATTTAGCTCCCCTGGCGCCTTATAACATCTACGACGAGCTTGAGATCGACCGAGTTAGCGGCGATAACGCACTAAAAAAGCTAACGGGAATCGGGCGCGTGGTGAGGCTCGCGCATAATCTTTTCGTAACGTCAAAGGCCCTAAACGAGGCGCTTGCGAAGCTAAAAGCCGTCATCGCCGCGCAAGGATTCGTAAACGTAACGAACGCGAAAGAGGCGTTAAATTTAAGCAGAAAATACATAATCGCCTACCTCGAGCAGCTCGATCTAGATCCAAATATCGTCAAAAACGGCACCGACCGAGTTTTAAAAGCGTGATTTTTTATCTATTTAAAAAAAGCAAATATAATCCGCGCAAATTTTTAAAAAGGAATGAAATGAAAAAAATAGTTTTGTCGCTAATGGCGGCCTCTGCGATGTTTGCGGCGTCAAACGAGCAAGTAGTCGGTTTTTACTCGCAGATGGTCGGCGAGGGCGTGAAAGTAAATGTAACTGAGCGCAAACCGTTAACCGACGGAATCGAAGCGGTCGTGGTAAATTTGAGCAACGGTCAAGTCAGCCAAGACGAGGTTATCTTTACTAAAGGCGACCTACTTTTCCCGGACATCATCGACCTAAAGGCGCAAAAAGCCTACCTGCAAGAGATAAAAAAGGAAATAGCGGCGAAAAACATCTCAAAAGTCTATAAAAACGAGCAAAAAGAAAATATCATCACTCTAGGAAACGACTCTAAAAAGCCGACTATCGTGATGTTTTCGGATCCTGAGTGCCCATACTGCCGCCTAGAGCTTGAAAAGATCGAAGCGACGCTAAAAGAAAGCAACGTAAAGCTAATCCTAACTCCGGTTCACGACGTTTCGTCTTTGCAAAAGAGCTTTTTGATATATAAAGACGCAGCAGGCGCAAAAACCGATAGCGATAAAATCCAAATTTTACGAAAGTATTATGCAAGCGATTATACCGTAGCAGACGGAGCCGTTAGCGAAGAAAACGTAAAAACTATGGATGAGTTACGTAAAAAATATGCTGCCGCAGGCGTTCGCTCTGTACCTTATATAGTAAATTTAAGCGACCTGCAAAAATAATCTCTAGCGCAAATTTGAGCTAAATTTGATAGATTTAGCTCAAAAGCCCTAAATTTTCATAAAATATACTTTTATAACTTGATATGTAGTATTAAAACTTAAGCTAAATTTTAGATTTCCTTAACTATTTATTAAGTTTCATAATTAATCTAATATTTTTACTTCGTTTATTCTCAAAATATGCTAAATTTGCACAGTGATATTTTAAAATATGCAAGTGCCCTAAAATACGCGCCTGTAAGGCGCACTACGCCTAGGAAATATGCAAAATTTGAACAATATCTTTCTAAAAACGTCTCAAAAATTTCAAATTTGGGATTAATAAGGAGAAAACATGCAAGGATCAAGACGAGATTTTCTCAAAAAATCTCTGAAGGTCGGCGCGGTAGGCGGAACCGTATTGGCCGCTGCAGCTATCGCAAAACCGACTAGCGACGAGCTTGCTCCTGACGACAACGGCGTAGTTGTCGGCAAGTCGAGCAAAAAAGAGGTGCTTTACAAAAAAAGCAAAGAGTGGGAATACTACTATAAGATCGCTTACTAAGGGAGAAAACCATGAGTGATTCACGCATAGGAAGACGCTCGTTTTTGAAGCTTGCCGCTCTTGGTGCCGGTAGCACGATGGCATTTGGCGAAAACGAGACGTTTAGAAAGGCAACCAACGAGGAGATAAAAAATCCTTATGAAGGTTCAAAAAAGGTTAGAACGATTTGTTCTATTTGTTCGGCGGGTTGCGGTATAGAAGCCGAGGTAAAAGACGGAGTATGGGTACGCCAAGATATGGCTATGTATCACCCGATCTCTCAGGGTTCGCACTGCTCTAAGGGAATCGATCAGATCGACCTTACGAAATCAAAACAACGCATCAAATTTCCGATGAAAAAAGTAAACGGAAAATGGGAGCGCATCAGCTGGGAACAGGCCGTAAACGAAATCGGCGATAAGATGCTACAAATCCGTAAAGAAGACGGTCCTGATAGCGTAGTTTTCTTGGGTTCGGCTAAATTTAACAACGAGCAAAGTTATTATTTTCGCAAATTTGCGGCGTTTTGGGGTACAAACAGCAACGATCACGTAGCACGCATTTGACATAGCGCAACAGTCGCCGGTGTGGCGAATACTTGGGGTTA
>NZ_CALHXD010000133.1 GCF_938040115.1 uncultured Campylobacter sp.
GGGTGAGGGAGCTTACGACCTATAAATACGTCGTCCGCGGAGGCGGGCAAATTCGCTAGCAGCTTGTCTTTTTCTAAAAGGCTTGCCTCGCGAGCGCTTTTGAGAAAGATTTGAAATTTTAAGTCTGTGACAAACCGCCTTTGCTTCTCTTGCGCTCGCAACTGCAAGCAGAAGTAAATTTCGCCAAAGCTCGGTTGCGATTATTTATACGCGCCGTCGCTCGGCTAATTTTTGCCTCGCCTAAATCTCGCGATAATTTGCCTTTAAATTTTGCATTCAAATTTTAATCAAATTGCATCGCAGGTTAAATTTAGACTTAATTTTAAATTTTTATTTGCGATGGTTTATTTTTAAATTTCGCGGCCCGCAATCATAAATACGCCGCCGTTTAAAGCTCGATTCCGCCACGTTTTCAATCAAAATTTAACTACGTTTTTATATAATTTCCCAGAAAATAAAAACTTTTTTTCAAGGCTCAAAAATGCAAGAAAATATAACCGATGAGGGCAGAAAGCAGATCATCGAAAAGGCTAAAGCCGAAGGAATGAGTGCGGCGGCATTTATGCTCTTTACGATGCTACTACCTTATGCCTCGGACTTTTTTCCGCAGTTACAAAATAAAAGCGGCGGCCCGACGACGGCGCTAGTCGTAATTACGCTTATGTATTTTTACAGAGCGCTTAAAAAGCTCCAGCCCCTGTGCAGAGCACGTCTCATCCTGTTTTTTACGCTTTATTGGACGAGCAGCATAGCGGTTGCGATATTTTTCGTGCTAGCGACAGTTTACGAAGCGGAACAATACATGTTTATTTTGTTTGTTATCGGCTTATTCGTTTCGTTGGTCTTTTGTATGGTCTGCTGGATGATTTTAAATTTTAAGCTTGCTAAAATCACGCAAAAACCGCTTTTTAAAATTTACGCTCTGTGTTTCGTCGCCTCTGTAATTTCTAGCATAGCAATAGTGGCATTGGGGGCTACAAAACACGACGCGATCTACTATGTCGATACCGCATTCAGCGTGATAACCGGAGCGCTTCTGATCGTCGCGTGGCATAGCATAGATAAAATAGAGGAGCTGTAAATTTACATATCTGCTACGATTTTTAAAATTTAGCGCAAGGAGCGAAATTTGAAAAATTCTACTGCAAGCGTGCAAAAAATCCGCTGCGACTGGGCGGAAAAAAGCGAGCTGGAGCGCGTATATCACGACAAGGAGTGGGGCAAGCTCGTAAAGGACGATGCGAAATTTTTTGAGCTCATCGTGCTTGAGGGCTTTCAGGCTGGCATCTCGTGGCATGCCGTGCTGCTTAAACGCGAGGCGATGCGAGCGGCGTTTGACGGATTTGACGCGCATAAAATTTCGCTCTACGGCGAGGAGCAGACGGCAAAATTTATGCAAAATCCAGCACTCATCAGAAACTGCCTAAAGCTAAACTCGCTTGCCGCAAATGCCCGCGCATTTCTCGTCGTCGTAAGCGAGTTTGGCAGCTTTTACGACTATCTTTGGGGCTATCTGCTGCCTAAATTTGATCCCAAATTTGACGGCAAACCCATCGTAAATCACTACGAAAGCCTAAAGCAGATCCCAGCTACCACGCCGCTTGCAGAGTTTATCGCAAAAGATATGAAAAAGCGCGGGTTTAAATTTCTGGGACCTACGAGCGTCTATGCGTTTTTGCAAAGCGCGGGCGTAGTGGACGATCATCTGGACGCCTGCTTTTGCAAAGGAGGCAAGTGATGCTCGCGCAAAAGCGAGTTTTTAGCTACATCGAGGATAAATTCGGCGCGCAGGGCGAGCGGGTGTTTGACAAACACCCGGAATTTGCCGTATTTCGCCACGCAAAAAATCAAAAATGGTTCGCCGTTTTTATGCGCGTGGACGGCGGCAAACTGGGGCTTAAAAGCGCAGAGGAGCTAGAGATACTAAATCTAAAATGCAAGCCCGATCTGGCGGCGATTTTGCGCGACGGGGAGCAAATTTTGCCCGCCTATCATATGAATAAAAAGCACTGGATCAGCGTAAATTTAAGCTCTAAAATCGCACCCGAGCAGGTGGAGGATTTGATCGACCTTAGCTTTGAGCTAACGCGCTAAAACGCTCGTAGTAAACGGCTATTTCAATGCTAAATTTGACGACTATAAAGCATACTAAGCGCTAATTGGCGGATGCGTAAAATCTCCTAATTTTACCGACGATTCTCTAGCCTACTTTACGTGCGCCTCTTTACGCTTGCGGCCTTATGTAAAGCCTGCTAAAATCCGCATAAATTTCATCTTTTCAGCATCTCAAAATTTCATTTTCGCTAAAATCGGGCTAATAAATTTAAGTAAAAATCGTGCGAACTTTGAGCATGGTCGGCGGCGCCTAATAGCGCAGAGCGGTATCGCGGCGAACGACGCAAAGAGTCTTGAAATTTCGCAAAATAGTGCAAAATGAATTTAGCGGCTAATATGCGAAAGGGGTTTATTTGCGCAAGACGGCCGGATAAATAACAAGCGGGCGAGTAAATACGAAAAATAACGAACGCCACAATAGAGCAAATGGCTACGACGTTGATTGCTTCATGGGCGACGTAAATATAAATACTTTAAGAATTTACAAGGAAAACGAGTGGAAAATTTAAAACAAGGAAATTTTAACCAAGCAAGCGGGCTTCACCGTACGGTAGAAGCGGGCTCAAATTCGGGTCGCGAAAATTTAGCGCAGTCAAATTTAAACGCACAAGCGACCCACGCCGACGAAAGAGAGCGCGCAAAGGAGCAAAACTTCGAGCGTAAAAAGGTCCATTTTATCGGTATCGGCGGCATCGGCATCTCGGCGATCGCGCGCTTTTTGCACGAAAAGGGTTTCATAATCAGCGGTAGCGACATCAAGGAAAGCCCGACTACGCGCGAGCTAGCTGCGCAGAGCATCGACGTCATCACGCCGCATAGCAAAGCTGCGATCAAGGATCAGGACTTCGTCATCTACTCGGCCGCGATAAAACCCGATAACATCGAGCTTGTCGAAGCGCGCAGCAAAGGATTGCACTGCCTATCGCGCAAAGAGGCGCTGCCGATGGTGCTTGAGGGCAAGCGCGTGTTTTCGGTAGCGGGCGCGCACGGCAAAAGCACGACCTCGGCGATGCTCTCTAGCCTCGTGGAGGGCTCGGTCATCATCGGCGCGATCGCTAAGCAGTTTGGCTCAAATATGAAATACGAGCCCTGCGACAACGTTATTTTCGAAGCCGACGAGAGCGATAGTAGTTTTCTCAACTCAAACCCGTATCTAGCCGTAGTGACCAACGCCGAGCCCGAGCATATGGAGCACTACGGCTATGATTTGGAGAAATTTCACGCGGCGTATCGAGGCTTTTTGGAGCGAGCCAAGGTGCGCGTGATAAACGCCGAGGACGAGTTTTTGGGCACGCTAAAGCTCGACGCCGTACGCCTTTATCCGAGCACCGATATCACCGAGCTTAGTATGATCGTGCGCGATTTTGTGCCTTATACTGCGTTTAATCTTAAAAATTTAGGCAAATTTGAGGTGCTGGGTATGGGCGAGCATATCGCCGTGGACGCGTCGCTTGCGATCTTAGCCGC
>NZ_CALHXD010000134.1 GCF_938040115.1 uncultured Campylobacter sp.
AGCTAGTGAGCCGATGAGATTTTTTAGGTCGTTTGCGTTTTTGATATCGCCGTAAATTTCGCTCGTATCGCTAGCCAAATCTGCACAAATTTGTCCATCGCCAGGATTTTTTGCCTGCTTTTGATCCGCATTTTCCGCGAGCAGGTTTTTTAGCAGAGTAGCCTCCTCGCCGACGCCGAAAATATAAACCTCGCAGTCAAATTTGGCGAAAATTTCAAAGATTTTTTCCCAAGTTTTTTTTGGCGGCGTTTTCATTTTATTACCCGCGCTTAGGCTCACGCCGATCTTAAATTTGCCGCTTTTTATTAGATTTTCTTGCGGAACAACGAGCGGTTTTTGCAAGCATTTTTCATATTTTAGCTCGCTCTCGTCCAGCGTTTTTAGGTAGGTTAGTAGCGTTAGATCATTTAGAGTATGCGGCACTTTTTTCATACCGAGCGCCAGCAGGGCAAAGTCGCTAGATACCGCGTAGTGACGCACGACGACGATATTTTTAGCTAGCGTGCAGCGCGCCAAAAAAAGATTTAGGCTGTTTGGCATCAGTACGTAGACGCTCTCGTAGCCGCGCGAAAAAAGCCCAAGCGCGAGTCCTAGTTTTGAGGCCTTTTTACGCCTTACGTCGTTTATCGTAAATATTTTTTCTATTCGCCGGTCGTGTTTTGCGAAGGCTAGATTTATCTCGTCGATTAGCACGTCAAATTTGCCCAGCTTTTCAAAGATCACGGCCGAGTTTGCGTAGTCGCCGATTTTAGCGGTTTGTATGAGTAAAATTTTGCCTTTTTCGCCTTTAAATTTTAGCTTTTTCATCGCAAAAAGATATGGGTAAATCAGTAAATATATGAGAAAATATATCAAAATTTAGACCTTTATTATTTATAGAATTTAGCCTAAATTTAGCATAAATTTATAAATTTACGGCCGGTTTTTGAGCGATTGCGAGTAAAATTTAGCCAAAAACCGCTTACTGGATTTTAATGATTTTATCGTTATAATGGGCGTTTTAAAATTAAGGGAGAAAATGACGAAGCTACAAAACCGCTTGCAAAACGCCGCCTTATACCTCGTTTGCGTTTTTATCGCCTGCGAGCATATCCCGCGTATGACGGCGGCGAAAAATATCTCGCTTTACCTCGCGCTCGTTTGCGCGATCTGGCTTTATTTTACCGATAGGACGCGATTTGCCGCAAGGGTTGGCGTAAATTTTAGCATCTCTCGCACGCCAGCGTTTTGTCTTATTACATTTACTTTTTACGCGTTTTTGATCTCGGCCTTTCCCTACGCGCCGCAGTTTGATTCGCTGGGCAACGCTGCGGGCGAGTTTGGGCGCGGATTTGCTTTTTTGCTCATCGTTTACGTCGCGGCAAACGGCGAGACCGCTCAAGCAAAAGCCTTTTTTTACGCGCTGATAGCGGCCTTTGCGGTTATTAGCGTTTATTACGCCGCGCCGCTTTTTAGCGAGTTTGAGAGGCTTGGCAGCGCGGGCGAATTTGACGCGCGGGTCGTGCGCCGAGCGTATGCGGACTACGTGGATAGATTTTTGCCTTTTGCGCTTGCGGGAGTTTTTATCTTTAGGCGGGTATGGGCGCGGATTTTGGTTGCTTTGCTCTGCTTTGCGGCCGTGGGGCTTGATATTTTGAGCGGCGTTAGGGGCAGCTGGGGCGCGATGCTGGTTTGTTTTGTTTTATTTGGTTTTTGTTTGTATATCTTAGGCGGCGAGGCGAAGCGTAAATTTAAACTCTTTGCCGTTATTTTTGCCGTTTGCGTAGCGGGCGCGTCGGCGGCGGTTTTGAGCTCACCCACGGCGATGTATAAATTTTTGCAGATCGGGATAGTGAGCGAGGCAAATCTCCAAAACGAGAGCATGAGAGAGCGTATCGCGGGTGCGGGCTTTAGCTCGGGGCGCGATTTGATTTTAAAGGAGCGCTTGCCGCTGCTTTTTGCGAGTCCGCGCGCGCTAATGGGGCTTGGGCACGGCAAGGAGCAGTACGACGCCTTTTTGCGCGACGAGGCGGACAAAGGCGCGCAGATCTCGATGATGCAGACGAGGCCGAGCGGCGAGCGGTACTGGTTTAACGACGAGCCGTTTTTTATCGGGCACTACTACTACTACGGCGCGGTCGGTACGGCGCTGCTACTGGGCGGTTTTATCTCGCTTTTGGCGTATGCGTTTAGGCGTTTTTTATACTCGCGCGAGCTGCTTTTTGCGGCGATTTTTATCTCGCTAGCGTGTTATTTCGGCGTGCGCGGGCTGTTTGAAGCGATAAATTTACGCATACTTTATATGTTTTATATGCTAGGATTTTTCGTCTTGCTAGCCACGCGGACAGAAGCTAAAGGAGGCGGCGGTGAGCGTTAGCGTTTTGATGTATCATCACGTTTTAAAAAATAGCGGCTTTATCGCCTCTAGCGTGGAGGATTTTGCCTCGCAGATGCGGTTTTTAGCGGAGGCTGGCTACAAAACCCTAAGCGCGGCGGAGTTTACCCTGTACAAAAAAGGCGAGCTAGCCGTGCCTAAAAAAAGCGTCCTCATCACCTTTGACGACGGTTGGAAGGACAACTACATTTACGCCTACCCGGTCTTGCACGAGTTTGGGCTGCGGGCGACGATATTTTTAGTGACGCAGTGGATCGAGCGCGCGAGCATGCGGCGGGGCGAGTTTATCGAGCTAACTCACTCTGAATACAAAAAAGTAGCCCCCCAGCGCCCGCAGGACGTGTTTTTGAGTCTTGACGAGATAGCGGCGATGCGGGACGTTTTTGACTTTCACTCGCATACGCATACGCATTTTGACGAGTATTTCGGCGCGCTCCCGCCTGAGGAAAATTTCGCTCGGTGCCGCGAGTTTATGCGCGCAAATTTGGGCATCGAGGATAGGCTTTTGTGCTGGCCGCGCGGCAAATACGACGAAAATTTGATGCGTCTAGCTAGACAGGCGGGATACGAGGCGTTTTTTACGACGCAGCGAGGTATAAACAGACCAGACGGCGACCTATCGGCTATCAAGCGCATCGCTGCTAAAAAGGACGCCGCGTGGCTAAAACGCACGCTTTTTATCTATCAAAACGACATTTTGGGCGGGATATACTCGAAGATAAAGAAGTAAAATTTGCTCTAAATTTGAGTAAAATTCGGCATTTTGGCGGATCTGGTTCGGTTTGCGTAAATTCGGCTCAAATTTAAAAGGCGTGAGATAATAGACGTAGTTTCGCGTGGGGGAGGGCAAGGTGTCTGCTCGCTTTGGCGTCTAAAGGATCGTTATGAAATTTCGCAAATATAAATTTAAAATCCTAGCCGCAGTGCTAATTCTAGCGGCGATAATCTGTGCTGCATTTATCCGCATAATCCCCGATTATTCCACCTCGCGAGGCTTTGCCGTCGTTTCCCTTTCCGACTACGACAAATACAAGCAGGGATACTGCCTCAAAGAGGATAGAATTTTACCCAAAGAGGAGTTGTATAAAAGAGTAGCAGGGGCATATTTGGACTATGATGTAAAGCTATATTGGATGATCGATGCTTATAGGTTGAAAACCTACGGTAGTTTTTGGCATAGTAGATACGAGGTTGCATACTATGAACTAGAAAATATAAACTTATCGAATTGTTTTGAAGTATTAGAAAAATATTATCAAGAGGGGAAAACGACCGAGCAGATACTGATGAAAGAATTAAAAGCTAAAAAAACCGATCCGAAGAAATATTTAAAAATAAATTTGAAAGATACGAGCGTTGGATTTGACAGACCGATAGTTATGGTTAACGGCGACGATAAAGAAGTCACAGGTACTTTGTTTCTTGATAAATTTGCTATATTTAACGGTAATTATATGCAATTTAACCATTCCGAGTATATTTATGACTTGATAACGAATTTTGACATTACTAGAGAATACTATAAAGAGAGAAAAAATGCCGTAGTCGGTATTGGAAAAGGTTTTAAATTTGATAACTGCGGCAATATA
>NZ_CALHXD010000135.1 GCF_938040115.1 uncultured Campylobacter sp.
GTGTGTTTGGCGTCAAATTTATAAAACAAAAACGCGATGAAATTTAAAAAAGGATCCAGCAAAAACGCGGGCGTAACGGTAAAGATAAATTTAAAAAATCTATAAAGCCAAAGGTAAAATAAATCACGCATCAAGTAGCCTTTTTGCCGCGTTTGCGATAGCCTGCGGCGCGATATCTCGCACGCAAAAGTCGCTTTTATCTATCTTTTTCGCGTCTATTTTTTTGCCCGCGTCTAGCGTTAAATTTACGGGGCTAGCAAAGGCGTTTCGCTCTGCGGGGCGGTTGCCAAAAAGCGTGATAGAGGGGCGATTTTGCGCCCAGGCGATATGCGTCACGCCGCTATCGTTGCCGATAACAAGGTCGCAGGACGAGATAAAGCTTACGAGCTCTTTTAGATTTAAGCTTAGCGGTTTTGCGTTTGAGTTTTTGATCAAATTTATGGCTTTTTTCTCCTCGTTTTCGCCGTTAAAGCAGACGAAAATTTCATTTTGCGGCTCGTCTAGCAGAGCGATAACGTCTTCAAATTTATCGTAAATTTTACTCGGCTCGCTAGCAAAAGGCGCTATCAAAATTTTCTTTTTTAAGCTTTGAGATTTACTTTGCAAGGCGCTAAAACAAGGCTGTTTGGCTAAAATTTCATCCTCGCTAAAACTAAAGCCCAAAGCAAAAGCCGTAAGTTTTAAATTTCGCAAGATAATATTTTCACCGTAGTCGCAATTAAATTTATGCCTATAAAACAGCGCCGCAAGCGGCTCTTTGACGCTAAATTTATCAAATCCGTAACTGTTTTTGCCAAGAAGCTTCGCAACCGCGGCGGATTTGATCAGCCCTTGCAGGTCGATGACGTAGTCAAATTCGCCCTCTTGTTTAGCAGAGGCTATCAGCTCCAAGCTTTTTTTGTACTCGCCGTTTTTTAGCGGTAGCGATACGACGCGCGAAATTTGCGGGCAAAGGAACAAAATCTCGCTAAATTTAGCGTCGGCAAACCACGTAATTTTGGCTTGCGGTAAGTGCTTTTTGATAAACTGTAGCACGGTCGCCGCATGGACGATATCGCCCAGGGCGGAGAGCTTGATAACGGCGATGTTTGGGCTTAAATTTTTACTCATTTACCGCTTTTATAAAGATTTTTAGCTATCATTTTAGGCAAAAATAGCTAAAAAAGGTTTGAAATGGCTAAAAATTATATCTGCGTTTTTGACTGCGAGACGGTGCCCGACACCGCGCTTTTGCGTAAAATTTACGGCTTTGAGGGAAGCGACGCGGAGGTGGCGAGGCAGGCGTTTGCCGCGCAAAAAGCGGCAAGCGGTAGCGAGTTTTTGCCCGTGATGTTTCACCGCGTCGTGGCGATCTCTGCGGTGATGGCGGACGAGTACGGTAAATTTTTGCGCGTAAGCACGATGAAAGGCGCAAACGAGCGCGAAATCCTAAATAAATTTATCGGTTTCGTAAATTCGCACAACCCGCGCCTAGTGAGCTTTAACGGACGGGGCTTTGATCTGCCGATGATTTTAACTCGCGCGATGAGGTACAACGTCTCGTTTCCGAGCTTTTACGAGGTCGAAAACAAGGAGCTTGGCAAAGGCAAATGGGACGGCAACTACCGCGACAGGTATAGCGGCAAATTTCACTTCGATCTGCTCGATCACGTGAGCGAGTTTGGCTCCGTGCGCGGGCTAAAGCTCGATAC
>NZ_CALHXD010000136.1 GCF_938040115.1 uncultured Campylobacter sp.
TATAGTTTAAATTTTATAAATTTAAGCTTTGCCCGCCGTCTGGGTTTTAAATTTAGCCTTTTAGGATATGCTCCGCCGCTATCATCGCCGAGCTGATACAATCGGGCGTCGAGCAGCTAGTAAGCCTCGTATATCCGTGCACGCCACCCGTCGCCTCGCCTACCGCGTATAAATTTTTAATAGGCTTGTTATCGTTTATATTAAGGACTTCAAAGTTTAAATTTACCCTTACGCCGCCTGGAGTATAGCTGATGCCCGGAGCCCCGAGTATCGCGTAAAACGGAGCCTTTTCTATCGGAGCGACTTTAGTTAAATCCTTTTTAAAATCGGCATCGGTTTTAGCAGCGACGCTTTCGTTATACCGCTTTATTTCCTCTTTTAAAATTTGCGCATTTAGCTTAAATTCCGCAGCTAGCTCGTCTAGGCTCTCAAATTTTTTCATCTTGCCGGTTTCTATAAATTTTTGCAGCCTTTTTGGATCGTGACTGGAGGCAAATCCCGTCTCGTCAAAGATTATAGTAGGGAACAGATCGCTTTCATTTTTTTGCATATTTTCTAAAATATTATCGGACAAAGTCTGCCTGTCGCCGTCCTCGTTCATAAATCTCTTTGAGTTTTTGCCGTCGACCGCGATCGCGAATATCAAATCCTCCGTCGGAATACCGAAAGAATAGCGTCCCAAACTAAGCTGCACCGGCATCGCGCCCGCTTTTACCATCGCTTTTAGTGCGCCGGCCGTTGCGCCTGGATTTGACGGCGTGGAGGCTAGGGCGAGTCTTGGATTTTGCGCCGCTTTAAAGGCTTTATCCGCCGAAAATCCGCCGCTTGCAAAAATCACAGCCTTTTTAGCTTTATAAAATTTAACGTCTCCGGAAACGTTTTGTGCATCATCGTCGGCTAGGTTTTTATCAAATTTATACTCCTCTCTAACCTTTAGTCCTATCGCCGCGCCGTTTTTATCCAGCACGATTTCATCGACTTTTACACGCTTTAGCGTCTTGCCGCCTTTGCTCTCAAAGTGCGAA
>NZ_CALHXD010000137.1 GCF_938040115.1 uncultured Campylobacter sp.
ACCGGCGAAGTGCCGCGCCCTACTCCGCCTATCCGCACGAGCTGTCAGACCTGCATCCGCGCCGGCGGCAAGCACAACGACCTAGACAACGTCGGCTACACCGCGCGCCACCACACGTTTTTTGAGATGCTGGGAAATTTTAGCTTCGGCGAATACTTTAAAAAAGACGCGATCGCGTACGCGTGGGAGTTCGTCACGCAGGTGCTAAAACTACCAAAAGACCGCCTCTACGTGACCGTCCACGAGAGCGACGACGAGGCGTTTGCGCTATGGGAGCAGCATATAGCAAAGGAACGCATTTATAGATTCGGCGATCACGATAACTTCTGGCAGATGGGCGATACGGGACCGTGCGGACCGTGCTCGGAGATCTTTTACGACCAAGGCGGCGAGCACTTTAACACGCCTGAAGACTACATGGGCGGCGACGGCGACAGATTTCTTGAAATTTGGAACCTAGTCTTCATGCAGTACGAACGCAGTAGCGACGGCAAGCTAACTCCGCTGCCAAAACCTAGCATCGACACGGGCATGGGCCTTGAGCGCGTCACGGCGATAATGGAAGGCAAATTTAGCAACTACGACAGCTCGCTTTTTATGCCTCTTATAAACGAAGTAGCAGCGCTTTGCGGTAAGCCGTACGCTTACGAGAGTGGCGCTAGCTACCGCGTCATCAGCGACCACATCCGCTCGGTGACCTTCCTGCTGGCTCAGGGCACTACATTTGATAAAGAGGGTCGCGGCTACGTGCTTCGCCGTATCCTTCGCCGTGCGATCAGGCACGGATATCTGCTAGGCATCAAAGAGCCCTTCATGTACCGCCTCGTCGATAAAGTCTGCGAGCTAATGGGCGGCCACTACACCTACCTAAATGAGAAAAAAGCGGCGGTAAAAGAGCAAATCAGGCTCGAAGAAGAGAGATTTTTAGCCACGATAGCAAGCGGACTCGAGCTTTTTGAAAGCGAGCTAGCGCGTACGAAAGATATTTTTAGCGGCGAAGCTGCGTTTAAGCTTTACGACACGTTCGGCTTCCCGCTAGACCTCACGGCCGATATGCTACGCGAAAAAGGACTCAAAGTAGACGAAGCTAAATTTGACGAGCTAATGAGCGAGCAAAAAGCGCGTGCTAAGGCTGCTTGGAAAGGTAGCGGCGACAAGAGCGCAAAGGGCGATTTTAAGGCGCTTTTAGAGAAATTCGGCGAAAATAAATTTAGCGGCTACGAGGAGCTTGAGCGCACGAGCAAGGTTTTGGCGCTGCTTGACGAGGATTTTAAAGAAACTCAAATTTTAAAAGCAGGCGAACAAGGCTGGGCGATGTTTGACGTGACGCCTTTTTACGCGCAAAGCGGTGGCCAGGCAGGCGACAGCGGCGAGATAGATGGCGTGGCCGACGTGCTAGATACGCAGAAGTTTTTCGGACTAAATTTATCAAACGTCGCGGTTAAAAAAGAGCTTAAAATCGGCGACGCCGTGAAGCTAAAAGTAAGCGAGCAAAGAGCCGAGATCGCACGCCATCACAGCGCCACACACCTACTACATGCCGCGCTTAGAAGCGTGCTGGGAACGCATATCGCGCAGGCCGGATCTAGCGTCGAGGCAAACAGACTCAGGTTTGACTTCTCGCATCCAAAGGCTGTAACGGCGGAGGAACTAACAAAAATAGAAAATTTCGTCAATAGCGCAATCGCCGAAAGTATCGCGGCAAAAACGGAGATAATGGACATCGAGGAAGCTAAAAATAGCGGCGCGATCGCTCTTTTTGGCGAAAAATACGCCGACAAGGTACGCGTACTAAGCTTCGGCGAGGTCAGCAAGGAGCTTTGCGGCGGTACGCACGTGGCAAATTTAAGCCAGATCGGCGCGTTTTTCATCACTAAAGAAGGCGGCGTGAGCGCGGGCGTGCGTAGGATCGAGGCCGTGTGCTCCAAAGCTGCGCTAAATCTAGCAAAAGCCTGGCGCGGCGAGATCGAAGAGCTAAAAACCGAGCTAAAAAGCGCCGAGCCGATGAATGCGGTAAAAAAACTAAAAGCCGAGATAAAAAGCCTAAAAGACAAGACCAAACAAGCCAAAGACGCGCACGCTCTGGCGGTAGTGAACGTAAACGAGACAAAGCTTTGCGTCGCTGTGCTTGACGGCGGCGACATAAAAGCCACGATAGACGAGTTTAAAAACGAGAACGAAAAGGCGGCGATCCTGCTCGTGCAAGTAAATGAAGAGGGCAAAATCGCTCTGGCTGCAGGCGTGAAAAATGCTCCGTTAAAAGCGGGCGAATGGGTCAAATTTACGGCGCAAATTTTAGGTGGAAACGGCGGCGGCAAGGACGACTTTGCAACCGCAGGCGGCAAAAACGTACTAGCGATCGAGGATGCGGTTAGGCAGGCGTTAGAGTTTGCTAAAACAAAGCTTGAAAAATAAGCTTGGCGTCGGTCAAATTTAAAAAACATCTTAAATTTGACCGCGTTTTTGCGGCATGAAATTTAAGCAAATTTTTGACAGCCAAATTTGACGCCGCAAAGCAAAATCCGAAATTTGCATTTTGTGAGCCGAGATAAAATTTAAAGGAAAATATAAGTTTATGAGTTTATTTTATTCGCGCATTTTGGCGTCAAATTTTACCGCCGTCAAAATAGCTCTAGCGCGAAAAAATTTTAGATCAAAGGGGACAAATGCCCGAATTTAACATAGCTTTTGCAAAGATTAGCAACGCCCTGCCCTTTATCCACATCCTCTCCGTGGTCGTTTTTATCGGATTTCAAGCAAATTTTTTACTCATCGCTAAATTTTTTATGAAAAATATCGAAGGCGACACGCAAAAATACCAAACGATAATCTCCATGCTAAAGCGCCTCGGCTACGCGATCTACGGCTCGATCGCCGTCATGGGCGTGACGGGCGCGATACTAGCCAAACAAAACGCGATCAAAAATGCCGATCCGATGCTAAACACGATTTTAACGACGAAATGGGCGATCTGGGGATTTTTATTTTTAAACGTTATTTACGTCACGTACCGCCTAAACAAAGCCTCAAAATCTCTGCAAAATAGCGAATACATCGAGCTTCACGAGAACCTCATAGTTACGATTTACTACTTCATTCCACTAAACGTCGCGTTTGCGCTGCTGGCGGCGTATCTTGGCGTATCTTATAGGGAGTTTTGATGATTATTTTGGCTTCGAGCTCGGTTACTAGAGCTAAGGTTTTGCGAGATCACGGCGTTAAATTTGAGCAGGTTTTTTTCGACTACGACGAGAGCGGCGTAGATAAAAATTTGCCGCCGCACGTTTACGTTCAAAAGATCGTCGCGGCAAAAAAAGAGCAGTTTTTAAAGGCGAATAAAAATGCAAAAAACGTCGTTTTCGCCGATAGCGTCGTCGTATGTGGCGGTAAAATTTTAGGCAAAGCTAAAGACGAACAAGAGGCGCTAAAAATGCTGCAAATGCAAAGCGGGAGTACCGCCAGGATCGTAACTGCGATGATATTTTTGGGCGAAAAATTCGAGCTTATTAACGTCAGCTTTGCGGAGTATAAATTTGCTAAATTTGACGAAGCCGACCTACAAAACTACCTATCGGGCGATCTATGGCAAGGCAAAGCAGGAGCCATGACGATAGAAAATTTCAACAAAAAATACATCCTGAGCCAAAACGGCGAAACTAGCACCGCAATGGGGCTAAACGTGAAAATTTTAAAGGCCTTTTTATGAGAATTTTAGCTTCGATTTTGTTTATTATCTTTGTTTCGCTGAGCGCGGCGTTTGTTTATCTTTACTCGCAAGTCACTTTTGACGCGTCAAACATCATCGATTTTAAGCCAAAGCTCACGACTCAAATTTACGATAGAAACGGCGAGCTCATCGCAAATATCTTTGACGAAAACAGGATCTACGTCAAGTACGAGGATATCCCGCCGCGCGTCATCGAGGCGCTGGTAGCGATCGAGGATACGAGCTTTTTCGAGCACGGCGGCGTAAATCCCGAGGCCATCACGCGAGCTATCGTTAAGGACATAAAGGCGGGCAAACTAGTCGAGGGCGCTAGCACGCTAACGCAGCAGTTAGTTAAAAACATGGTATTAACCAGAGAAAAAAAGCTAACCCGTAAGCTAAAAGAGATGATCATATCGATGAAGCTAGAAAACGAGCTAACCAAAGAGCAAATTTTAGAGCGCTATCTAAATCACGTCTATCTAGGACATGGCTATCACGGCATAAAAACCGCAGCAAAAGGATACTTTAGAAAGGAGCTTGACGAGCTCACGCTAAAAGAGATCGCAATCCTGGTGGGACTCCCAAAAGCTCCTAGCACCTACGACCCGACCCGCCACCTAGATCTATCGCTAAGCCGCGCAAACAACGTTATCTCAAGAATGAACGCGCTAGGCTGGATCAGCGACGCAGAGTACAAGGCCGCGCTAGTCGAGCAGCCCGTAGTCTTTGACGATACGCTCACGCAAAACAAAGCCCCGTATATCGTGGACGAGGTGCTAAAAGAGGCCTCAAAGCGCTTTGAGGATATAAGAACCGGCGGCTACGTCATCGAAACCAGCGTTGATTTAAAGGTGCAAGATATGGCGTCCGAGGCGCTAAAATACGGCTACAACGAGATACTAAAACGCAACAAAGACGCAAACGCCAGTATCCTAAACGGCGCTATCGTCGTTACGCTACCTAAAACGGGTGAGATCCTCGCGCTAGTAGGCGGCGTAGACTACGCCAAAAGTAGCTACAACCGCGCCACGCAGAGTATGCGCCAGCCGGGCTCTAGCTTTAAGCCCTTTATCTATCAGATCGCCCTAGACATGGGCTACTCGCCGATGAGCAAGGCTGCCGACATATCAAGGGTCTTTAACGAAGGCAGCCAGTACGAGTGGCGTCCGAAAAACTATAGCGGCGGCTTCCAGGGCTATATCACGCTGCGAGAGGCTCTGCGTCAGTCGCGCAACCTCGCCACGATAAATTTACTCGACGAGATCGGGCTTGATACGGCGTATAAAAAGCTAACCGAAATGGGCTTTAAAAACATCCCTAAAAACCTCTCCATCGCGCTTGGTAGCTTCGGCATCTCGCCGTTAGAGTTTGCCAAATTTTACTCGATGTTTCCAAACGGCGGCGAGATCGTGGAGCCAAGCCTGATAAAACGCATCATAAACTATCAAAATTTAGAAGCGGTTTTTGAGCCTGAGCGGACGTTCGTCACTGAGCCCGAGCAGGCATACCTGATGACTGATATGATGAAAACGGTCGTGGAGCGCGGCACGGGACAAAGCGCCAGGCTAAACGGCGTGCAGGTAGCGGGCAAAACAGGCACGACAAATAACAACATAGATGCGTGGTTTTGCGGATTTACGCCTGAGGTCGAGGTGGTCGTATGGTACGGCAACGACGACAACACGCCGATGAGAAAGGTAGAAGGCGGCGGACGTACCGCGGCGCCGGTGTTTAAGAAATTTATGGAAAGCTATATGAAGGAGTACCCGCTAAAACAAAAAACCTTCATCGAGCCAGAGGGCGTCTTTCACACTGCGTACGAGGGCCTAATCGAGGTCTATACGAAGATCTCGCCGGTACCGAAACAAGACGCGCAAGATACGCTAATCAAACAAGACGACGAGGGGCTGATTTTTTAAATTTGCTCCAAAAAGGCCGGCTAAATTTG
>NZ_CALHXD010000138.1 GCF_938040115.1 uncultured Campylobacter sp.
TTATCGCGTGGGCAAAGGCCAAAAACGCCGCCCAGCCCATCTACGAGCTAGCTCCACAAACGCACCAAAAAAAGGCCAAAACGCCGACGATGGGCGGACTGGTCTTTATCGGAGCCGCACTTGGGGCGAGCGTGATTTGTGCGCGCCTTGATAACGTCTTCGTCCTTGCCTCGCTGATCTGTCTAGCGGGCTTTACGGCGCTTGGCTTTAAAGATGATTTTCGTAAAATCTCAGGCGGCAAAAACCACGACGGACTAAGCCCTAGAGCCAAGCTTGCGGTGCAAATTTTGATCGCGTTTGCGGTCTCGACGATGCTGTATTTGCACGGCGAGCTGGACAGTAAATTTTACCTACCGTTTTACAAATTTCCAGTGCTTGATCTAGGCGTTTTTGCGGTGGCCTTTTGGACGCTCGTTATCGTAGCGGCCTCAAATGCTGTAAATTTAACCGACGGCCTAGACGGTCTAGCTACGGTACCTGCGGTGTTTTCGCTACTGACTTTGGGCGTGTTTGCTTACATCTGCGGACACGCGGTGTTTAGCTCGTATCTGCTTTTACCAAAGATCGCGGGCGTGGGCGAAACGGTCGTCGTGTCCGCTGCGCTGATCGGCTCGCTGATGGGATTTTTGTGGTTTAACTGCCATCCGGCCGAGGTCTTCATGGGTGATAGCGGGAGCCTAAGCGTGGGCGCATATATCGGACTCATGGGCGTGATGACGAAAAACGAAATCCTGCTCATTATTATCGGCTTTGTGTTTGTGATGGAGACCTTGAGTGTGATTTTGCAGGTCGGAAGTTTTAAAATTTTTAAAAAGAGAATTTTCCTAATGGCGCCGATACATCATCATTTTGAGATAAAGGGCTGGGTGGAAAATAAGATTATCGTAAGATTTTGGCTCATCGCCGTTTTGGCAAATTTGATCGCCATGACCGCGTTAAAAATAAGGTAAATTTGAACCGAACAAACGGCGAAATAGCCGAGCTAGCCGCCGATAATATGACGCAAATTTTAGAGGCAAAGGGGAGAAAATGAGAAAATCGCTATTTGGGTACGGCGGTACGACCCGCGCGATCGCGAAAAACTTCGGCAAAGAGGGCGGCTGGGACATTTATGACGACAAATTTAGCGAGATCTCAAGCGACGAATGGGGCAACACGCTACTGCCGCCAAACCTTTTCGTGCCCGAAAAAAGTGGCCTCGAGATCCCAAGCCCCGGTTTCCCGCCGAGCCACGAGCTAGTTAAAAACGCGCAAAATCTCATCAGCGAATACGATTATTTTTATAAAATTTACGGCGACAAAACGCCCTTTACCGTCTGGATCAGCGGCACAAACGGCAAAACCACGACGACAAAGATGACGCAACACCTGCTGGCGCGCTACGGCTCCGTCATGGGCGGCAACGTCGGAGTTCCACTCGCAGACCTAGATCCAACCGCCAAAATTTGGATACTCGAGACCAGCTCCTTTACGATGCACTACACGAACATTGCCACGCCCGGCATCTACGCGCTTTTGCCTATCACGCCAGATCACCTCAGCTGGCACGGCGAATTTGCCGAGTATGAGCGCGCCAAGCTAAAGCCGCTAGCGACGATGAGCGAAAACGCGGTCGCGATCCTGCCTAAAATTTACGCCGGGACGCCGACTAAAGCAAAGGTGATAAGCTACGAAAACGAGGCGGATTTGGCCGAGTTTTGCGGCGTAAATTTAGGCGATATCGCCTTTAAAACTCCGTTTTTAATGGATGCGCTTTTAGCTCTTGCTATCCAGAAAATTTTGCTCGATAGATGCGACGTAGAGCTTTTAAACAGCTTTGTCATCGAGGGCAACAAACTCGAGGAATTTCGCGACGCGCGCGGTAGGACGTGGGTCAACGACACGAAGGCGACTAACATCGATGCAAGCATCCAAGCCGTCAAGCGATATGAGGGCAAATTTTTGCATTTGATTTTAGGCGGCGACGATAAAGGCGTAGATATGCGGCCGCTTTTTGAAGCCTTGAGCGGTGCTAAGGCGCAAATTTACGCTATCGGCTCAAATACGGACAAGCTGATGAAGCTTGCCGGCGAGTTTAAAATCCCCGCCGTAAAATGCGCATTTTTAAACACCGCGGTCGGCGAGATAGATAAAAATTTCAAATTTGACGAATCTGCGAAAACTGGCGCAAATGATGAAAAATTGGACGAGATAGCCCTTTTAAGCCCTGCTGCAGCGAGTCTAGATCAGTTTAGCAGCTACGTAGAGCGCGGGGATAAATTTAAAAAAGCGATTTTAAATTTGCAAATTTGACGCGGTATATGCGCCGTAAAGCCGCTAAATTTAGGCAACCGCCTTTGAAACAAATTTTATATTTTAAAAAATAGCCGAATTTTACGTATTTAACCAAAATTTAAGTATCAAGTGGCTAAAATCACATTTCTTTTTAGCAGCGTGGTTGGATAGCTCAGTCGGTAGAGCAGCAGACTGAAAATCTGCGTGTCGGCAGTTCGATTCTGCCTCTAACCACCATTACCCTTTTTTTACAATCTAAAGCACTTTTTAAAACCCCCTAAAATACGGACTTTGAGCGATTTTTACCCTAAAAAACAGTCTAAACTAATCAGGCAAAGCTAAAGATTTAAAAGTATTTTAAAAGTATTTTTGGCAAAATTCTAAAAGTCAAGCGAAAAAATATTTTTAAAACTCTCCAAATGCCCTATTCATCGGGCTTACAAAGCACTCCAAAAAATATTTTAAAACGCTTGAAACGCCTAAAATAGGTATTTTTGAAGCTAAAATAGCAAGAAATATTTTTAAACCTCATCATATCCCGTATTTTAGGCACTTAGCGAGCACGCGGTGGCGATTTTAAAAGTATTTTTTCGGCGAACTTTGACCCAAAAACTCCAAAAAATATTTTTAAATCGTCTCAAATAACGTATTTTAGGGGATTAAGGCGTAATGGCTAGGATAGTAAAACCGCTTACCGATAAGCAAATCAAAGAGGCAAAGCCCAAAGACAAAGATTACAAGCTTACAGACGGCGACGGTTTAGGGCTGATAGTAAGCAAGACTGGGCGCAAACGTTGGATATTTGCCTTTATTAGTCCAGACACCGGCAAGCCAAATAGCACTGGGCTAGGTAATTACCCTACTTTGTCGCTAGCCGAGGCGAGAGAAAAGCGAACCGAGCTTAAAAAGCTAGTGATGAACGGCGCAGACCCGATAACGGACAAGAAGCGCGCCAAAGCTCAAAGAATAAGCGATCATAACCGCAGTTTTGAAAAGGTCTTTAACGAGTGGCTAGAAATTGAAGCTAAAAACGTATTACCGCAGACGCTCAAAACCAAGCGCGGGCGCATAGAAAACCACGTAATGCCGATCCTAAAAGACAGAGGCATAAAAAGCATAACCCACGGCGAGATAGCGAGCATACTAAAAGAAATATCAAAGACGACGCCCCAAACAGCCGAAATAATCAATCAAATTTTAAACCGCGTCTTTTTATTCGCAGTCTCGAGCGGATATGCCGAAATTAACATTATGGCAAATATCGACGCTAAAACGCTCATACCCAAAACCAAAGTAGAGCATTACGCAAAACTGACCGAGCGCGAGGACTTAAAAGCATTTTTTAACGCTATTTACGATTACCCTCATTTTGAGACGATTAAAAACGCGATGAAGTTATGCCTACACCTGCCGCTAAGGGCTGCGCCGTTATCTCGCTTAAAATGGCGATACGTAGATTTTGAAAAGAGGCTTTTAACCATACCGCGAGCCGAGCAAAAAATTAAGCGTAGCGAGATAGGCGACTTCAAATTACCGATTAGCGATGAGGTTATGCGCATATTGCAAGATCAGGCGAAATTGAGCAGAGCATACGAATACGTCTTTATTAATTCTCACTTTACCGACCATATCCACAAAGACACCGCCACGAATGCGATCAAGGGCTTTAATTTTAGAGATAGGCAAACGGGGCGCGTAGTAACCCTGCATAGCCTAAGAGGCATATTTATGACGCAGGCGTTTAACAATATGCAAAAGCACGGAGTAAGTAAAGAGGCTATTAAAAAGGCATTGGATCATCTGCACGGCGACAAAGTAGATTTAAGCTATTCGGAAAAAGCCGATTTTTTAGACGAGCTTAAAATCTTGCTTGACTGGTGGAGCGGTTACGTATTAGACACAAAAGATAATTAAAGGGGTGGATATGACTACAAGTGCAACGAGAATATCAGAGTCTAGGCGCAATAGAAAATCACAGCAAAAGAGCATAAAAGAGGATTTTCTGAATTTTATTAATAGCGATGATGTAAAGGGCTTTATCGGCGAGGAAGCGCAAAAAGACGTTTATTTTATTGTTGATAGATACGCAAACGCTTTTATCGACAAAATCAAATTACCGCTTTTGAAAGCTAAAGAGGTGGATTTCAAAACCATCGAGGACTTAATTACAAAAGTGCCGAAATACTACAACTTTACACTCTTAACCTCCGACTTTTCGGGCGATTGTTTTTATGGAGAGGGCTTAATAAAATACATTTATTGGGAGCTACTTCAAATAATTTTAGATGTGCTGTCAATGCTAGAGCAAAAAGAAAATTATGCTGGAAGCGAGCTAGGCGCGGATATTCAAAAGGCATTTAATAGTATCAAAAATAAAGCCGAAAAATGGCTCAACGTAAAACTAGACCACGATACAGCCCGAAAGCTTTTGACGGCATACGCATTTGAACAAGCGGAACTTAACGATATTGACGATATTTGGCATGAGGATTACGGCGTAGAAATAGAGAAATATTTTAACGTTGATTTAGGTTTTGAAAAAATTACGGACGAATACGGCGATATTGTGGAAATAAACCAACCCGAGAAGCGTTTAACGTTTCAAGAAATAACAGGCATAGAAATAGACGGCTTAACTTTGAGCCTTATCGCTCCATTTTTAGATTTTATTAACCAAATAGGGTATGTGCACAAAGTAATTTTTAAAAATCGAATTACCAATGAGGAAAAACAGCCCATTAATGAATTCTTGTATCAACTGAACGACGTTTTTGGGCTAGGCATTAAAAAAGAGATAAATGACGGACTTTTTATCTCTTTGATAATTGACGGCTATTTTGCTCTACAAGAAAAAGACGAAAATTAAAAACTTCGCGGAAAAAACATCAAAAAACAGCCATTTTTTTCGTAGGGAAAAATCCGCAAAATATTAACTTATTTTTCGTGAGAATAATTAGCCCAAAAATAGCTTATTTTTTCTCACGACAAAAACTCTAAAATTTAACCCCCTTTTTTAGCTTTACTAACTTTTTTAACCGCGCTAATATTAGCCTAATCTTTGCAAAGATAATACGAACAATAAAGGGTAAAGCGTGAAAACACACGAAGTCAAACCGAAGTATTTAAGAGCGTCGCAAATCGCCAAGATTTACGGCATAGGATTAAGCACGGTGTGGTATTTTGCCAAACAAGGCTTTTTTAAGCCGATAAAGTTTAGCAAAAATATTACCTTTTTTGATCCCTCCGAAGTAGAGGCGTTTTTTATGAGGAAAGGCGCGTAATATGAAAGCCTTTGAAAACGAAACCGAAAAAGGGCTTTATTCAGACTTTGCGCGAATGCTAGGCGAAGTTTATCCGGACGTCCTAAAATCTGCGACAAGCG
>NZ_CALHXD010000139.1 GCF_938040115.1 uncultured Campylobacter sp.
ATCGGATTTGCCAGAGCCTTTGCGATGAGCGCCGTTTCGTCAAATTTAGCCACGGAGTTTGGATCGAAAACGCCGAGCAAATTTTTCTCGTTTATCTCTAGATTTAGATGATCGTCTTTGCCGTATGCGATAGGGATTTGCATATTTCCTCCTTAAGCAGATTTATTAATTTTTTGTCTTGGGATTATATATCAAATTTTCTTTTAAAAGCATTTGGCGCGGTTAAATTTGACTAGCGGCGCATCAAATTTGGTTAAATATATGATTAATACTTACAAATGTATTTTTAATTTTTTTATTAGTATTTAATTTTAATATTTATATAATCGCGCCATAATTTCCTAAAAGGAGAAAAAATGGAATTCCTAACCAGTTTGAGTGAAAGCATGCAGTTCACTCTCCAGCTAATAGTCGTACTCGGATGTCTGTTCTACGGCGCTAAAAAAGGCGGTATGGCGCTGGGTGTACTAGGTGGCATCGGTCTTGTTATCTTGGTATTTGCATTCGATATGAAGCCGGGCAAACCCGCTATCGACGTTATCCTTACGATCCTAGCCGTCGTCGTAGCAAGTGCTACTTTGCAAGCCGCGGGCGGTCTTGACGTTATGCTTCAAATTGCGGAAAAAGCGCTTAGAAAGCATCCCAAGTTAGTTTGTTATCTAGCTCCGGTTTGCGGCTGGACGCTAACGGTTCTATGCGGCACCGGACACACGGTTTACACGCTGCTACCGATCATTTACGATGTATCTATCAAAAGCGGCATCCGTCCGGAAAGACCGCTAGCTGCTACCACGATCTCGTCTCAGCTAGCTATCATCGCTAGCCCGGTTTCGGTTGCGGGCGTATCTATGGTCGCGGTTTTGCTAGGCACGGGCACCGTTCATATCGACGGCTTTACTAGCTATGTAGATTTGCTTAAAGTTACGATTCCGGCTACCTTCATAGGCGTGCTTTGCATTGGTACTTTTTCCGTATTTAGAGGAAAAGACCTTGATAAAGACCCTGAATTTCAAGAAAAAATTAAAGATCCGGAGCAAAGAAAATACATCTACGGCTCAGACGATTCTAAATCGCTAGTTGGCGTTCATCTGCCTAAAAAGCAATGGAATATAATGTGGATATTCCTAGCTACTATCGCTATCGTGGCGGTTCTAGGCTACTATAAACAACTCCGCCCTAGCTGGACTAGCGACGTCCCGGGTAAATCTATCGAAATCGTAGTGGATAAAAAAGTAGTTAAAAACATCACCGTAAAAGACGGACAAGTAGTCTCTACCGTAGATAGTAGCAAAGTCGTCTCAAACGTAAAAGACAGTAAAGTAAAAGATGCTACTAAATTTACGAACGTAGAAGTTCTAGATAAAGACAAAAAAGTAACTCAAACTATCGTGCTTCAAGACGGCAATGTAGTTATCACTAAAGAGGGTAAAACCGAAACCGTCGCAAACGCTAGCATCGTAGTAAAAGATACTATGAAAAAGACCGCACCTCTAGGCATGGTCGATACGATCCAAATTTTCATGCTACTAGCTGCGTCTATCATGATGATCTACTCAGGCATCAAGGCTGCTAAGATCGCTCAAAACGAGATCTTCCACAGCGGTATGGTCGCGCTCGTGGCGATCTACGGCATCAGCTGGATGGCCGATACTATGTTCCACTCTCACATCGAGATGCTAAAAGGCTCGCTAGGAGAGGTGATGAAGGCCTATCCGTGGATGTATATCGTCGTAGGTATGCTGATTTCTAAGTTCCTAAACTCTCAAGCAGCAGCCGCCGCGACATTCGTACCGCTTGCGGTTCAGATCGGCGTGGATCCAGGCATCATCGTCGCGTTTGCTACGGCTTGCTACGGATACTTCATCCTTCCTACATATCCGAGCGACCTTGCCGCTATCCA
>NZ_CALHXD010000140.1 GCF_938040115.1 uncultured Campylobacter sp.
TCTGCAAAATTTAGTGGCGTTGAGGCGATATTGTCGATGCCTATTATCCTTACGATCTCCTCGCAAATATCATGCGAATTTACGATGTCGTGGCGAAATAGCGGAACCTTCGCATTCGCGCCCTCTTTTTCGGCGTTAAAAGTTAGGCTAAATCCAAGCTTTTTAAGTATCCTCACGACGTCGTTTTGCGCGACTTCTTGACCGATCATTTTTTGCATTTCGCTCATCGTAAAGCTCACGACCTTGGGTTCGCGCGTCATCACGCTTTGCTGAGAGCCCGCATAAAGCGCGACCGATTTTAGCGCGGCTAGCTGTTTAAATAAAAAATCGGCTCCAAAACCTACGTTTGGCTCGCTGCCTCTTAGCGATCGGTAAGCCTGCGCTTGGCGCGGCATTTGCTTGTCCTCGTAGACCGTAGTCGCGATCACTTGCGGATCGGTATAGCTAGCCTCCACTATGATTAGTTTGCTGTTTTCGTCAAGTCTAGCCGCATCCGTCTGATACACGCCGCCCACGCCCAAAAGCTCGCCGCCGGCTAAAATTTCAGTCGCCAAATTTGCGCCCTTTTGCAGGTCAAAAATAGCGCGCTCGTCGTCCTTTTTGAGCTTGGCGTAATCATACGCGCTAAATAGCACGCCGGTTGAGTGCGTAGCGTAGTCTAGCAGGCGCTCGATGCGGTTTTGTTTATCGCACTCGATCAGCGCCAAACGGATCTTCATCAGCAAATTTTCGTCAAAATACTCTTTTATCTCAAAAGCTCGGTACTGAAAGCTGCTTTGTAAATTTTCCTCGGCGTGGATAGCTAAGATACGCCCGATACCGAGCAAATTTTCGCCCTCTTCGTATCTGGCGGCGTCTTTTAGCGGCAGATCAAGCGCGGCCGACAGATCCCTCGCTACGCCGTAAACACTCAGGCAGTCGCCGCGGTTTGGCGTTAGCTCGATCTCGATGATGTCGTCGTTTAGTAGCGGATATTCGCAAATTTCTTTGCCCAGTTTTAGCTCGCCGATACTTTCATCCAGCGGCATTATGCCGTCATTTGTTTTTACGAGGCCGAGCTCCACGGATGAACAAATCATGCCGTTTGACTCGACGCCGCGCAGTTTTGCCCTCTTTATCTCTAGGCCGCTAGGCATAACGGCGCCTGATAGTGCTACAGGTACGAACTGTCCGGCCTCGACGTTTTTCGCGCCGCAGACGATTTGTAGCGTCTCGCCGCCCACATCCACTTGACAAACGCTTAGTTTCTCGGCGTTTTCGTGTTTTATCTTGCTTTTTACGTAGCCTACGACGATGTTTTTAGGTACCCTGATCTCTTTAAAACTATCGACCTCAAGTCCGATCGAATTTAACGTCTTTAGCAGAGTTTCGCTCGTTACGCTTGAGATATCTAGCCATTCATTTAGCCAATTTCTTGAAATTATCATTTAAACTGCTCCAATAATCTTAAATCTCCCTCGAAAAGCGAGCGCAAATCAGGAATTTGATGAAGCAGCATCGCAAATCTCTCGACTCCAAGCCCAAATGCGTATCCGCTCACGTTTTTGTAGCCGACTGCTTTAAAGACGTTCGGATCGACCACGCCGCATCCTAGCACCTCGAGCCAGCCCGTTTGCTTGCATACGCGACATCCCTCGCCGTGACAGAAAATACAGCTGATATCGACCTCCGCGCTAGGCTCCGTAAATGGGAAAAAGCTAGGGCGAAAGCGCACTTTAACGTCGCCGAACATGTATTTTAAGAAATTTTCAAGCATTGATTTTAAATTTGCAAAGCTCACCGCGCCGCCCTCTTCGACTACGAGGCCTTCTACCTGATGAAACATCGGCGTGTGCGTTAGATCCATATCGCGGCGAAACACCGTTCCAGGCGCTATCATGCGAATCGGCGGCTTTTTGCTCATCATCGTGCGCACCTGCACCGGGCTAGTGTGCGTGCGAAGCAGCCTAAAATCCTTAAAATAAAACGTATCTTGCATATCGCGCGCAGGGTGATATTTAGGCAAATTTAGCGCCTCGAAGTTGTGGAAGTCATCCTCTATGAGCGGCCCCGTCTCGAGCGAGAAATTTTGCATCATAAAGTACTCGATGATCTTATCCATCGTAGCCATCACGGGATGCAACGCTCCAGCGCCGCTTGGCTCGTTAAATAGCGTTATATCAATGGCCTCAGCCTTCATCTTGGCTTTTATCTCGCCGCTTTCAAGCTCGGTTTTTTTAGCCGCTAAAAGCGCTTCAAATTCGTCTCTTAGCTTGTTTAAATTTGCCGCAAATTCCTTCTTAGCCGCTTCGTCCATATCCTTAAGCTTAGCAAACTCCGACGTGATCGCGCCCTTTTTACCCAGTAGCGCGACGCGAATCTTGTCTAAATCCGCCAAATTCCCGCATTTTGCGATACTTTCTCTATACTCTTGCAAGTTTTTACCTTTACTGAATTTTAGGATAGATTGTAGTCAAAATTTGATAAAATCTGCCTAAAAGGCGGGAAATTTTAACTTTTACTTGTTATAATTAAGCCAAATTTTAACCAGGAGAAAATCATGACGATATTCGAAAAAATCGTAGCAGGCGAAATACCTTGCAACAAAGTGCTGGAAAACGACAAATTTCTAGCCTTTAACGACATAAATCCAAAGGCTCCGATTCATATTTTGATCATCCCGAAAAAGCATTTTGAAAATTTCCAGGAGATGGACGGGGCGCTGATGGGGGAGATGACGAAATTTATCCAAGAGGTTGCGGTGCTGATGGGCGTAGACAAGAGCGGATACCGCCTGGTCACAAACTGCGGCGAAAACGGCGGTCAAGAGGTCATGCACCTGCACTTTCACCTGCTAGCCGGAGCAAAGCTTGGCTGGGTAGATACCGCGACCGATCCGCAAAGTACGTTTTAAATTTTAAATTTACGCTCAAATTTCGAGCGTAAATTTGACTTAGCGAGCCAACCCTTAATTTAGGTCGGTTCGTCTATTTTTGGTTTAAATTTAATCATTCCACCAATTATAAATCCATTCAAAAAAGCTATCCGTAAAGCCGTAATAATACAAAATGCCGATAATGACGGCATAGATTAGGCATCTGATTATTGCGTTGTTGCGTTTTCTGCGTCTTTCAAGTCTTTCTTGCTTTTCAAGCCAATCCCAAACGCTTTTTATAGTTTTGCCTATAATCAAAACTTCCCCAAATCCCATCATTCTTCACCCTTATTCAAATAAACCTGCCTCAAAAAAGCCACTTGAATAACCGCAGGTATCGTTACTCTGTATGCAGGACCGGCTATATCTGCCGTAGTCCAAACACCCATAATAAGCCAGCCTATAGGTCCGGCAAATATGCTAATAGTTCTTGTAAACGTCGCATTCGCCGCCAAACTAAGCCCTCTGCCCAAAATAATATTTGTGATAATATTTGCCACGATGACAGCTATTTTATACGACATAAATCCGCCTCCTTTAATTGCTACTTGCAAAGCGCCCATAACGGCTTGCGATGTAAACTTGGAGTTTTTAATCCAAGCTCGTTTGAGATATTTTTTAGGTCTTCCTCACTCATCTTATCTAGACTATCAGATAAAATTTTCATAAACAGCCCTTGCTCTATAGTCTGCGTATTTTGCGATTTATTATAATTAACCTTTAACTTATCGCAAACGTCGCATAAAATTTCTTTATATAAAAGACCATGCCCTCTAAACATATTTGCAATCGTATTGCCGCCAAAAAGTTGCAACTCCTCACAAATCAACTCTATATACCTTTGATGGTCTGGATAAAATTTTTTAAAATCATCTTTAGCACTCAACTCTTCAGTCATTCTTCCATCCCCATCTTTACCTTTAAGAATATCAACAAGCTCATTTAAATCGCTACTTTTTAGCTCACGCAAGAACTCCAAATCCTCATCAAATTTGTACGCCATTTTTACCCCTCATTTAAAATTTGAAGAATGCTACCGAAACGAGCCTTAAGAGATATTAAATTTAAGGAATAAATACTTATAAAATCTAAATATAAAGTAATTATTCCTTAGTTGATAAGTCAGCCTATTTTATTGAAAATTCCCGACAAAAAGGCTAAAAATGGGAAATAATCTATCAAAAAGAGATATTGCGGGAATTTTAAATATAGATACGAAAACGCTTTATAACTGGAAGAAAAACAAGCCCGAACTCTACCGTATCGTTATGCTGGGGTTTAAATTTGACGAGCTCTTAAAACAAGCCGAAAACAACCTTAACGAGCTTCAAAAAATCGCGGAAGAAAATCAAAATTTTAGATTGAAGTGAGGATTGAAGCCGCATTTTACGCGATAAATTCGCCAAAAATCCAGCGCCGATAAAAAACAGGATAAACTGCAAATTTGACGCTAAATTTTTAGATACAAATCAAATTTGCCAAATTTGACCGCACCGCGAAACATACATTAAATTTGCACTTATAATTTAAACGGGAATTTTAAATTCGTCTCAGCAAGCCGCACGGATAGCGATAACAGCGGCTCGGCAAGTTTTTATATTAAGCGATCAGCAAGAACAAAAAAACATAGTCAAACCCGCAAATTTTATCTTTTTAAAATTTAACCGCCGCCGACCTTTTGCCAGGACGGTTAAATTTCATTATTTCCTAGCCGCTCTAACCGCGTCTAAAAGCGTTTCAAAGCCTACTTTGCTCGAGTTTTCCACGTCTTTTAGTATTTCCACTCCCGCGGCATTATCCTTGCCGTTATCTGAGAAAATTTTAATCGCTTTGTCGAGTCCGTTATGCACGTTTTCGTGATGGCGAGAGATATCTTGTACGGTTTTTGAGTCATTTATGATGATATTTTTTACTTTCTCATTAAACCACTTAGCAAAACGGCAGTGACCGACATCCGGCACGCTTTCAAATTCGCCTTGCAATACCGCCCTATAACCGTTTAATTTCATATTTATATGGTCGATTTTGCCGTTGCTGACGTTTACTTCATTAGTAACGTTTAGGGCTTGATTTAGGATGTTTTGCGTGTTTTCGTTCACGCTTGCGATAGTGCCTTGAAAATCGCTCAAAACGCGCATCACGTCGCCAGAAATTTTAGAGAAATTTTCGCTCATTCCTATCATCGTGTTTGAGCTTTGTTTAAGCCCGTTTATGTTTACCTCTACTTCAAGAGTGGCTTTTTGCGTGCGTTCGGCGAGCTTTCGCACCTCATCGGCCACCACGGCAAATCCGCGTCCGTGCTCGCCCGCGCGAGCCGCCTCGATAGCTGCGTTTAGAGCTAGCAAATTCGTCTGATCCGAGATGTCTTTGATGAGATTTATAATCTCCACGATCGACATCACGCTGTTGTTTAGCGACGAGGCGTCGTTTTGCAGGTCGCCGCTCATTTGCTGGACGTTTTCCATCGAACTAACGATAAAGCTCGTCTGTTCGCGCAGTTCACCGGTCTTAGTAAACGTTAGATTATTTAGCTCGTTTATATTTTCGAGCATTTTTAGGTTTTCTTCCATCGTACCTTGCAAGAAATTTATACCGTCGGCATAGCTGGCTATTAGCAGCTTGACCGCTTCGGCTTGCGGTTTTGGCGCGTTTTGCTCGCTCGTCGCACTTGATTTTGCCGCTTCCAGCTCGCTTTGCAGTTGCTTTATCTGCGCTTTTAGACTTTCGTTTTCCTGCGATAGAGCCGCATTTTTGCTCTCTAGCTCTTTTTTATAGCCGCTTCCAAACATCCTTTCCTCCTTAAATTTTTCTATAATTATAATTAAATTTTCGCCTTTTGGCGATAAATTTTAAAATTTATTTATCTTTCAGCCACCCTTTTAAAATTTCAATCTGCGCCGCAACGCTCTCATTTGCCGTGCCTCCTTGCGACT
>NZ_CALHXD010000141.1 GCF_938040115.1 uncultured Campylobacter sp.
TACGCGCCCTTAAATTTGCCCCGCCCGTTAAATTTAACGGGCGGTTTTTATAAATCTCTCAATTCATTATCTCAAATTTACCAAATCCAAATTTGACTCCGTGTAGTTTTTTGTTCGCTTATTTTGCAAATTTGCCGCTTCGTCTGTAGATTAAATTTGACTCTCTTCCGCGCAATCCTTAATCAAAATCATCCCTTTAAACGACCGATTTAAATATAATCAAACAAAAAAGGTCTTAAATGTATCTATTTTTCCTGATCGTTCATATTTTGAGCGCCGTCGCCTTCGTCGGTTACGTATTTTTCGACGTTTGCATATTTCCGTTTGCCAAAAAGCACGTAGACGAGGATACGCTCGCTCGCGTCAAAAAAGCCTACACCAAAGGCAGCGCGAAGGTTTTCGGTACGGCGTTTTTGATGTTAATTATCAGCGGCGTTTACATGGCAAAGGATTATTTTGGCGGCGAGAACGGATGGCTGGGTAGCTCGTTTCAAATTTTACTCGCGACCAAGATCGGCGTGCTAGGGCTAATGTGCCTAATCACGGCGATATCGCTCTTTTACGTCTATAAGCTTAAAAAGCCCGATCCATTCGGCAAATACTCGCACGTCATCGCTCTTGTTTTGTGCATCGTAATGATAATTTTGGCTAAAGTAATGTGGAGAGTTTAGTAGAATTTAGAGCGTTAAACGCTCTAAATTTTGTCATTTTTTTTGAGTTTGGCTTAAATTTGACGTGTCGTCGCCGAATAAATTCTTAAAAAACCCTTCTTTAAAACCCCCGGCCGGCAAATACATATCTCGTAGCAGCCAAAACAACTCCGAGCCCACAAATCCATTTTTACGCGCTTCGGCCTTTAAAAGCATTTTCGTAAGAGTGTCTTTATCCATCTTTTTACCGCCGAATATCTCATAAGTGTAGAGCATATCAGCGGGCAGTAGTCTTTGTAGTAAAAAAGAACTTAAACACGAGTAGTCTTTGTCTAAATACGTGTTACCGTCTCTCATAAAAAGTTCATTTTTCTTAAAAATGCAATCTGTAAAAGAAGCCAAATGTTCTGCTTTTATATAATTTATAATTTCCTCATCACTACGATTTTCCCTTTTATTAGAATAATCCAAAATATACTTTATTTGATCGTTAACTTTTTTTATATTATCCCCACCTTTTTCCCTATCAAAGCGATCAACAAACTGAAAATATTGTGTTGCCGCTCTAGCCTGATCTTTAACCACGCCTATCCCAAGCCAATACAGATAACCTAAATCGTAACACGCATACGGCACGCCTTTTTGGCAATAAATTTGCAAGTCGCTTGCATATTTTTCAAAGTTATGCGCTTCAAAATCCTTGCCGCTACCGGGGCCGTTTATATACTCTTTTAAAAGAGCGTTATAGCTGGCCGTATTTATAGGTGTAGCAGTATCACTAGCAAACACATGCCCCGTCAAAACCGACGCGATAAAACCGCAAAGTGTAAATTTTAAAATTTTATTCATCGCCTATCTCCGCTTATTTCTCGCCGCAGTCAAATATCTGTGCACGCACGCGGTAGCTATTTACGTAAACAGCGTTTTGCGGACACCCAACTAGTCTACCTAGCTCGCCGTAGCAAAGCGCCTGCTCACTCAAAACGTAAAGAGTTATGCGTTTACCGGTACCCACGACGGCGACGGCTTCGTTTCTTAGGTCATTGAGTGCACCTTTTCTTACCTGCTCCAAAGTCGCTGCGGCGTATCCAGTCGCGTCGTCGCTACCTTCAGCCTCGCCCAAAACCCTACAGTTATACGGCGTATCGCGAACCTCGGTTATTCCGCGAGCGCTTGCATCAAGTGGCTTTGGCGAAAACATAGGCGCGCCGCAACCGCCAAGCATTAATACGGACATACAAACCAACATTAAATTTGAGATTTTCATCCCCTATCCTTTAAAATAAATTTTATAAGTATTATATTTCAAAAAGAAGAAAAATACAAGATAAATTTGGCGTAAATTTTAGAATTGTAATAGCTCTTTCCAAATGCCTTTTATGGGTTTTAAGGGTTTTAAGAGGATAAATTTTACGGCAACTTTGTTGTTAAAATCGGAGTAAAAACAAAAGCATTTTAGCCGCCAATGAGCGTAGCGGCTAAAAGATAAAAGCAGTTAAATTTAACCCAAAAGCCTGTTAAACTGGCTTTGCAAGCTTGCGGTATTGTGCGCTTGAGCGAGGATCGCGGCGTTTGCTTGCAGGTCGTTTTGCTTAAAAGCGCTTAGATTTTTAGCAATGTCGTTATTTTGCAGTTGCGACTCGCTTTGTCTTAGCGCGACGTTTTTGGTTAGGCTTGCGTTGATGCCTGAGATGATGCCGTTTTGCGCCGCGCCGATCTCACCTCGCAGAGCGTTTACGCTACCGATAAATTTACTCACGCTATCGCCGCTACTCACGTCAATACCGCTAAAATCAGGCGCGTTTAAATTTACGCTCGCCGAGCCGTTACCGGTTAGGAAGCTCATCTGCCCGCCAAATACGTTTTTACCGTTAAAACTCGCCTGCTGCGTGCTCTCTCTCATAGCGCCCACGAGTGCATCCGCTTCGCTTTTTATCATCTTTTGCTGGTCGGAGTTTAGGATGCCGCCGTTATATCTCACTGAGAGCTCGCCGATACGGTCGGCGCTTTGCGTGATATTTGCTAGCGTGGAGTCTGCGATCTGCAGGATACCGATAGCGTCGTTTGCGTTTACGACGCCCTGCTCTAGCGTTGAGCTTTGAGAGCGAAGCGAATCGGCGATAGCGAGATTTGCGCTGTCGATACCGCTTAGAGCACGCTGTGTGGAGATGTTATTTAGGGCTTTTGCGCTGTTATTTTGAGCTTGTTCTAGGTACTGATTGCTTAGGCTTGAGTTTGCGGAAAAATTTCCCAGTTTCATTTGCACTCCTTTTAAATTTGACCCGATTTTAGCGAAAATTTGATTAAAATTTGCTAGCGACGAGCACAACGTCAAATTTGAGCGTTTTAAGCAAATTTACCGTCTAAATTTTACTTTGACTCGAGGTTTTGTCGCTGTTTCGTTTTCTACCGCTTTTGCGCGGCTTTTATACTCGTAGGCTTTGCCCACGATCGCCGCCAAAATCGCAACCGCCATAAATATCCAAAGATAATACCTCTCCTCGCCGTCATAGCTAGTAACCGCCTCAAAAACCAGCTCGCCTTGCGCCGGTACGAGCCGCCCATCTTTTATCATCTTGCGGATATATTCACCGCTCGGATTTTTGCCGCGCGGATCATACGGCCGCGTCAAGATCTCTATGGCGGCAGTGTCCGCGATCTCGTAGACGCTAGAGTCTATGAGCTGCCCCGTCCCAAGCGCGTCAAAATAGTAAATTTTATCGCCGTTTGCGTAAACCGCGCCATATACGCCGTTGCGCACAAGGCCTATTTTACGCCACTGCTCGCTGGTTTCAAGCCTAAAAAGCTCCGTATGGCGCGAGCCTAACCGCCTGCCACTCTTATTTCTATGCCACACTTCGCGGCTTTGTACGAAATAAGTCTGACCGCCGCTGATAAAAACGCTACCCGCAAGCGGCAAAATTTCACCCGTAAACGGGTCCGCCGCCGCGCGTTTTAGCTCGCCGTTTTTGTCGTCGCTATGACGCTGCCAAAAGTAAATCCCGCCTTTGCCGCGAAAAAGCAGATGATAGGCGTGCGAGCCGGAGACGCCAAAGGGTAGCGAATAAGGCGCAAATTCGGGCGCAAACTCATGCTCGTCCGCGTAAACTGCGCCGCTATCGGGCTCCAAAAGATAGTGCACGCCGTTAAAATATGCCGCCTCGTGTAGCTCTGCCGTAAATTTTACCGCGAGCCGCGAGCTTTTAAAATAAACGTTTCGTCCGTCCGTAACGTAAAAATCGCTAGCTCGTCCGCGCGCGTCTAGTACGTATCTTAGCGCCCTAGCGTCTGCACCCTCTAGCTGCCTGCCCTCAAAGTACACCCTGCCGCCTTCGTCGCCCAAAGCAGCTTTTTCCGCCGCAAATCCAAAATCTAAAATAGGGGTTAAATTTACGCTAGAAACGCGCTGGGTTTTATAGATATAGCTTTGCGGTTTATCAGCACCAAATATCGCGTACGCCATAGTTTGAACCATCTCGGTAAAGCCGCCTAGCTCGTAGTTTCTCTCGCCTGTATCGCTGCAAAAATAGCTAATCTCGCCATCCGTGAAATACCCATTGCCAATCGCCCTAGCGCGAGATGGATCTAGCCCGGTCATCGCAAGATTGCCGCAGTAGACGGCGTTTTCGCCCATGCCGACGTTTCGGCCGCGGTAACCCTCAGACGCGAAAACCCTAAATTTATCCGCCCGCACACCCTTTAGCTCAAATTTGCCTCCGCTTGGGATGAGCGCGTAAATTTTACCCTGCGGCGTAACGTAAAATTCGCTGTTACCTATCTGGGTAAAATCATTCTCCTCCTCGTAGCTAGCGACGTAAACCATGAAAAATACCGTAAAAAGTACGGCAAAAAGCGCAAATAAGCAAAGTAGTATAGGTTTTTTATCTTTCAAAGTGCCGCCGCAGACGTGTTTTTCAAAAATAAGCAATAAGAGTTGAAAGGGTATTTCTTTAAATTTAAAACCAACATATTAATCCAAGATAAAATCACAGGGTGGCTTTTACAAAATGAGAAGCAACGGAGAAAAGCCACTCAGTCCTTGCGGGTCTCTTCATTTTTTCGTGATGCCTCACCACTCAATCACCGTTCGCGCTTTCCCTCTTTTAGGCACTACGCAACTGTTTCTTGTGAAGCTACAAACAAAGTGCGTAAGAGCAGAATATGCTAAAAAGTTGGGCTACTCACTCCCACACTTCTACCAGCATGGAAAATGCAGGGGTAGCGAAGCGAAGTAGAAAATCGTACTCAACTTATGTGGTTTTTGCTTTCTTGTTTTTGGTTTTTGACCGAGCAACTACAAGCCAAACGGCGACAGCCCGCCAGCAAGGCTTTCGCACGGATACCATCCCCTTGCTTTAAGTTTAAAATTAACAAGGTGTTCAACCAAGCCTAAAATTTTTCTTCAAAAATACCATTTTAACGGGCTCAACAATGTTTCAAAAGAGTCAATAATTCACTCCACCACTTCGCTTACAAAAGTCGGCATCACCCACGCACCGCCAGCTATGCCCTTGCAAGGTCCGCTGTCCCACTCGCTACTCTTTACGAATTTTTCGCCGTCCCAGACCGCCTCTGTCTTGTTCCAGCAGTCGCCGAACCCGCGGTCTTTGTACATTCCTGATATTTCGCCGCTACCTACTTCATTAAATTCGGAGCTTGCAAAATACACTTTTTCAAGCCTTTTATCCATCACAGCGAGCAAGGAGCTTTCGTTATACGCGGCAAGATAGCATCTCGTCTGTACCAAAATTTTCTCGTCATTTATTTTATATTTCCAAATTCCACCTATCTTTTTTCTCTCGCCAAATCCGTCAAACTCATCAACCAAATCAAAGCACTCTGCTGCCTCTGGCAGAGCTTTTAATATACCTCGCACGCGCGTAAAATCGGGGCTATCCCTTGGTATCTCGCTACCATTTTCATCATCAAATTTTACCTTTTTGATGACTGGCATAGGACGCGGGGCGAGCAGCTTTTGCCCTTTTAGACGCCCCTGAAATTCGTTCATTTTTAGCCAAACGGCATTAAAGCCCACGGGCGAGAGCTCAAACGCTATATCTTTGGCTTTTAGCTCCACCTTTGGGTTAGCATGCAAAGCATCTATCAGCGCGCTAGTTTGGGCATCCGTAAGTTTAAATTTATCATTATCGATGTGATTTCCCGCCTCGTTTTTGTTGTTGATTTTTAGCGCACCGATAAATTTATCATCGATAAAAAGCTCCATTTCATCGACCTCATTCTCAGCAAAAATTTGCACTTCGTTATCAATTTGCGCCCCTTTGCCAGCTGCTATAGTAAATAAAATCGAAATAAACTCACTACCTACGTCGTGCTCAAATCCTGCCACGCGGCACGTGCCCGTGTTGTCGCACGCGACCTTCCAGTCGCCATACTCAAAGCTCATCCCATCCAGCCCAAACACCGTCACAGGCACGAACAAAGCGCAAATTTTAGCTATTGATTTAATATTCATTTTTTATTCCTTTAAATTTATCTTGCATTTTCTTTGGCAGCTTTGATAAATTTTCTCATCTGCCACGCCTCACTCAAAAAATTCACGCCAAAAAACAGCGGCAAACAAAAAAGAGAGCTGTTGTGATCGCGCACCGCTAGCATCGCACCAGCCAATATGATGAGCAAAAGTCCGACAAATAGGTAAAATTTAAGCATATTTTCAGTCCCAAGCTTGCGCTCTATCGCCGCCTTTGGTCTATCTATAAGCGAGCCACTGCCAGCAGCACACAGCTGCGAGACGCTGATTAGGCGATTTATCGCACCTTCCCTCACATACGCCACACGCAAAGTATCGCCATCACCGCCGAAATACACACCCATCTCGTCCGCTCCGTCGTCAAAACACCCCACGATCTTCACGCCATCCAGCCAAAAAACCGCCATAAATTTAGCGTGCAAATTTTGCTTCGTGATCAGGTTTTCGACCTTGCCCGTTTTTAAAAATATCTTTGCCATCTAAGCTCCAAATCCCTCGGCGATTTCCAAGACTTCAAAGTATTCGTTCTCTAGCGTTTCAAGCTCGTTTTTTGCTGCTTCTAGGTCGTTATAAAGCGCGGTTAGGCCGATTTGCTGATAGATTTTTGGATCGCTAAGGCCGGCGTTTAGCTCTTTTATCTTAGCTTCTAGCGCGGAGATTTTTTCGGGGTGCGAGGATAAAATTTGCGTTTGCTTGTAGCTTAGCTTTGCGCCGGTTTTGCTCTTTTGCTTTTGCGCTTGCTCGGCTTCGCTTGCAAGGCTTTCTTCAAATTTACCAAGCTCGGCTAATTCGTCTTCTAGCTCGAGATAGACGCTGTATTCTTGATGTAGCACCTCGATCGCCGTCCCCTCAAATGCCCAGAGCTTGTGCGCGATCTTATCGACGAAGTATCGGTCGTGACTCACGATGATTATAGCACCTTCAAAGCTTTGCAGGTAGTCCTCAAGGATGTTGATAGTTGCGATATCGAGGTCGTTTGTGGGCTCATCCAGTACGAGCACGTCGTACTCCTTGCTAAAAAGCAGAGCCAGCGCCACGCGGTTTTTCTCGCCGCCGCTTAGCACGCCGATGGGTTTATCGAGGAATTCTTTAGGAAATAGGAAATTTTTAAGGTAGCCGTAGACGTGCATATTTCGCCCGCGCACCATGACGTGATCGCCACCGTTTGGGCAAAAGGTCTCGATGAGGCTCTTATCGTCGTCTAGCGCGCTTCGCGACTGATCAAAGTACCCCACTCGCACCTCGCCGCGCCTAACTTCGCCGCTGCTTGGCTTTTCAAACCCGAGTAAAATTTTAATAAGAGTGCTTTTGCCGCTGCCGTTTCGTCCGACTATCGCTATGCGTTCGCCTTGCAAAACGCGCGCGTTAAAATCGCTAAAAAGCTGCTTGCCGCCGATATTTTTGCTTAATTGCTTGATTTCAAATAGCATCTTTTTGCGGTTTACGCTTTGCGTTTGGTTAAAATTTTTGCTCGCTCGCTCAAGCTCGAGCCTAACGCGGCGTATAACGCCCGGATTTTTCTTAGCCTCTTCGCGCATGGCTAGCACTCGCTCTTTGCGCCCTTCGTTGCGTTTTAGACGCGCTTTGACGCCGCGGCGCAGCCACTCCTCCTCGGCTTTTAGCTGTTTTAACAGCGTCTCGTGAGATTTAG
This sequence comes from uncultured Campylobacter sp., assembly GCF_938040115.1. Taxonomy (GTDB): domain Bacteria; phylum Campylobacterota; class Campylobacteria; order Campylobacterales; family Campylobacteraceae; genus Campylobacter_A. The sequence goes on from NZ_CALHXD010000141.1 coordinate 7,793, forward strand.
CTAGGCTGGCTAAAATTTCCTCTTTTTTGGCTAGATAGTTTGCGTATCCGCCGTCAAATGACGCCAGCGCACCCTCCTCGATCTCGACGCTTCTAGTTGCCAGCGCGTCGATAAAGTAGCGATCGTGCGAGATAAAAACTATCGTCTGGCGCGAGCTTTTTAGCATATCCTCTAAAAATCTCACCATATAAACGTCAAGGTGGTTCGTAGGCTCGTCAAGTAGCAAAATATCTGGCTTTTTAAGTATCAGAGCGCCCAGAGCTACGCGGCGCATCTCGCCTCCGCTGAGGCTTGCGACAGCTCGGTTTTCGTACTCTTTTAGCTTAAACTCCTCTAGCACGCGCTCGATCTTGCGCTCGATCTGCCAGCCGTCTTTTGCTTCGATAAATTTGATTAGTTCGTCTTGCCTAGCATTTAGCTCTTTGTTGTGCGGATTGCGGCCGAGCGCTTCTAGCACCACCGCATACTCGCCCCTAGCGTCGAAAATTTCTTTTAGCTCCAAATTTAGCGCGTCTTTTACCGTCGCCGCATCGTCAAATTTGGGATTTTGCGCGAGCATTTCTACTTTCACGCCGCCTTGCACGATACGCCTGCCGCTATCAGGCTCTAGCGCGCCCGCGACTAGCTTCATCAGCGTGCTTTTGCCGCTGCCGTTTTTGCCGATGATAGCGATACGCTCGCGCTCGTTTACGTTGAGACTTATTTTGTTTAGAATTTCATTCGGACCGAATTTTTTACTAACGTCGATAAGGTCGATTAGAGCCACGCGCGCCCTTTAAAACGAGATATGCATGCTAAGCGCGATGATACAAAGCGTAAGCGCCATCGGCACGTATATATATCTGCCCGTAAAATACCAAAACGCGCCTTGCTTTTTTGCCGCGCCCGTGTTGATCTCGTCCATGATCTCTTCTTTTTTGATGACCCAAAACCACGACACAGCGCCGATTACCGCACCGATAGGGATGATATAGATCGACACGAAGTCCATCCATGGCCCCCAGCTAGTTATGGCTTCCATATTTACGCCGATGCCGAAGCATATTATGCAAAGTGCGATCAACACGACGCCGCGCTTTAGGCTAGGAAATTTGTGCATTATCGACTCGGCGACTGCTTCGAACATATTTTGCAGCGAGGTCACGCCGCCAAAAATCACCGCCGTAAATAAAATAATCGCGAAAATTTGACCGCCCGGCATGTCTTGTAAAATTTTAGGCAGCGTTACGAAAAGTAACCCGGGCCCCGCCGCCGGATCCATGCCGTAAGCAAATACCGCAGGTAGCATAACAAGCGCCGCCGTCATCGCAGCGATCGTGTCAAAGATTGCCGTTTTTTGCGCGCTATCGACGACGTCCTCGTCCTTTGATAGATACGCGCCGTAGACGATCATACCCGAGCCCGTGATAGATAGCGAGAAAAAGGCCTGACCCATCGCCGCTACCCATACCATCGGATCGGCTAGCTTGCCCCAGTCGCTGTGAAAGACGAATTTATACCCGCCAAACGCCCCGTCTAAAAACGCCACTCTGATAGCGAGGATAAAAAATAGCACGAAAAAAAGCGGCATCATGATTTTATTTGTCTTTTCGATACTGTGCGCGCCGAAAAATAGCGTAAATAGCGTGCCTGCAACGACGATAAAGTGAAACGGCACGACCGAGTAGGACGAAAGCGCAAAGGACTCAAACCAAGTGTTCGTATCCACCGTCATCAGCGAGCCCGTGATCGCCTGAAATAGCGCCTTTAAAACGTATGCGATGATGACAGCGTAGCCGATAGCGATACACATCGAGCCAGCCAGCGGTATCCAGCCTAAAATTTTACCGAACGTGCCCCAGTTTCGGCTCTTCCACGCGTATTCGTATGAGCCTAGAGTGCCGGTTTTGGCGCGTCTGCCGATAGCGTACTCCGCAGAAAGTCCGACGTAGGAAAATATCGCGATAAAAAACAGATAAACGAGCAAAAACGCGCCGCCGCCGTTCGTACCGACCTTATAAGGAAACCCCCAGACATTGGCCATACCGATAGCCGAGCCCACGCAAGCGATGATAAACGCCCAGCGTGACGTGAAATTTGTTTTGTGCATTTGATATCCGTTTAGATTAAATTTTTTCAATTATACTTGATTAATCTAATAAAAAGATTATGCCCGCTCGCCCGCAAAGCACGCAGCGCCGCCTTAAAATGCTTTAAATTTATATTTGGATATAATCGCGCGTTATCTAAAATCCACGTTACAAAAGAGAAATTATGAATTTATCGCTCAAAAAGCTCACTATCCCGATATTTTTAGATATGTTTTTGCACTTCGTGACGCTCATCATAAACACATATATGGTGACTAAGGTTAGCGTCCATCTAGTGGGCGCCATGGGCGCGGGCAACCAGATAATGGATCTATTTATGACCATTTTTAGCTTCCTTAGCGTGGGCTGTTCGGTCGTAGTAGCTCAAGCTCTGGGTGCTAAAAATATAAATTTAGCCAAACGCGTCATACACGCTAGCATCACGTTTAACACGATCATCGGCCTTGGCAGCGCGGTTTTTATTTACTTTTTCGGCTTTGAAATTTTAGAGCTTTTAAACGTTCCCGAGCAGCTTCGCGCCCAGAGTTTTAACTACTTGCATATGCTTGGTATCGCGCTAGCCTTTGACGGTATCGGTATGGTGCTTGCAGCCGTGCTTCGCGTTTATAACTTCGCTACCGCCGTCATGCTGGTTTCCCTACTCATGAACGTCATCACCCTTTGCGGCAACGCTATCGCGCTTTTTGGCTGGCTAGGACTGCCAAACTACGGCCTTTACGGCGTCGCGGTTTCGACCGTCGTCGGAAGGCTAGTGGGCGTTATCGTGCTATTTTTGATCCTGACTCGCTACGCGAAAGTTAATATTTTCTTTAAACGTCTATTTAGCCTGCCGTTTGCCATTTTGCGTAAAATTTTATCCGTCGGGCTTCCGAGTGCGGGCGAAAATTTGCTCTGGATGGCGCAGTATATGGTGGCTTTCGGCTTTGTAGCGAGCATGGGCGAGGCTAGCCTAAACGTGCAGACCATTTACTTTCAGATAACGCTTCTTATCCTGCTTTGCGGAGCCAGCATCAGCGTGGCAAACGAAGTCATCGTCGGCCACCTAGTCGGCGCGATGAGATTTGACGAGGCCTACTCGCGCACTTTCCGCGCGCTTCGTATCGGCTTTATCGCGACTCTAGCTGTCGTTTTAGCGGCGTATTTTGGTAAATTTGAAATCATGGAGCGGTTAAATTTGACCGAGGAGCTAAAGGCCGTCATGCTGCCGCTTTTTACCCTTTCTATCGCGCTTGAGACGGGACGAACCTTTAATATCGTCATCGTAAACGCCCTGCGCGCAAGCGGCGATGCTAAATTTCCGCTAATGACTGGCGCGGTGTTTATGTGGGGCGTGAGCCTGCCGCTGGG
>NZ_CALHXD010000142.1 GCF_938040115.1 uncultured Campylobacter sp.
CCGCTCGTTAAATTTTCATATCGACAAAAACAAAAGTAGCAAAATAACGGTTTTCGCTTTTTTAATATCAATATATTTATTTGAAATGCGGTCCGATTTTAGAAATTTAACTTGCAATACTCTTGCAAAGCTAAATTTGGATAAAAAAATAGCTTATTTTGATTTCTCCTCTAGTACAAATTTTATTTTTTAATATTTTTAAAATCCAAATTTACGCGCAAAACCGCCCAAAATAGCATAGAATAAAAAGTATCTGCAAGTTTAAATTTAGCTTGATTTTACGGACTTAAATAGCTTGCGATACTTTATATATATCACAAGATCCGCCGTCTGAAAAATCAAAGTATCGCTACTTAATAAAACTTTACGTAACCTTCTTGCATAAAATATCCACTCCATCTAAAAGCTACTTTTTTAGCTCGTCGCACCTCTCCATAACTTTGGCTAGGCTTATTTCGCCTACTTTCTATAATAATTCCTTTGGGCTTATTCACTACTTTACTGCAAAACTCGTAGATAAAATTTACCACTATTAGACATTATTTTAATGGTAGATTGTCGCTACCGCTTACAAAATACGGTTTATCTTTAACTTAGATTACTGATCCGTGCTAATAATTTGGGCATTGTATATCATTTTGGCTGATTGGATGTGTAAATTTTGACTGTTTTTATTGGATAGTCAGAGAAAATATCAACAAAAAACACTGCTGGTAGTTTCTTTTTGCTGCCGTAACTTGCGGGGGTTTTCTGTGTGTTTCTTGAAGTGGTGGCGGACAGAGAGGGATTTGAACCCTCGAGCCCCGGTTAGAAGCTGCACCCTTAGCAGGGGTGTGGTTTCGGCCACTCACCCATCTGTCCACAAAAAAGAAACCGCATTATAATTAAATACCGCTGATATCTTGCTTAAATTTGCGTTTTTGAGCCTGCCGCTCTCGCGCAGAAAAAGTAGCCGCGCAAAACTACTCAATTTTAAAGACTCGCCACGGGTCAAATTTGTAAATTTAATCCTTCCAAAGCCACCATTTTAGCTTGGCTTTGTCGGGACGGGGCGTATTTGCGTAGTAGCAAACCATGCGGTAAACGTAGAGGATACATCTGTCACTGCCGCGCCCGAGCGCCTTTGTGCGTTCAAACATTTCGTGGGGATCCGCACCCTTTAACGAAGCGATATCCTCGTAGCCGAGCGCCAGTAGATCCGCCTCGGTCGCCTCGCCGACATAGGGTATTTTCCTAAAATCGCTCAAATTTACCTCAAATTTCTTTTAAATTCCGCCAAGCTCGCCGCTTTGAGTGAAATTTAAAATTTCATTTGCGTGTTACGAAGCTCGCTAAATTTTATCTCACTACCGCGCTCAGTCGCCGCCCAAGCCGTCCTTGCGCGATGAGTTAATTAAAATTCTCGCGTGAAAACCATGCTTAAAATGATTTCGCATCAAATTTCACGCAAGCGCGGGCGTTAAATTTGATCCAAAATCCGCTCGCAGATTTCGCGCGGGTTTTGTGCCTGGTATATCGGGCGACCGACCACGATAAAATTAGCCCCCGCCTCGCGCGCAACGCCCAGATCCGCCACTCGCTTTTGATCTACTGCGCTCTCGCCAAACGGCCTTACGCCAGGGCAGAGCGTGATAAAATTTTCGCTCGTAGCGTCCTTTATCAGGCGGCTCTCGAACGCCGAGCAGACCATGCCGTCAAGCCCCGCTTCGTAGCTCATCACGCTAAATTTTCGCACGGCATCGCTTAAATTTTGCTCGTAAACCGCGCTAAATTCGGTCTCGTCAAAGCTAGTTAGCGCAGAAACCGCTAGCACCAGCGGACGCGAAGCTAGTCTGCCCAGTCGCTCCATCACCGTAGCCATCGCGCGCTTGCCGCTGCTTGCATGCACGTTTATCATGTCGACGCCGAGTTTGGCGATCTCCTCGGCGGCGTCTGCCATCGTGTTTGGGATGTCGTAGAGCTTTAGATCGAGGAAAATTTTAAAATTTCCGAGCTTTTTTAGCTCCCCCACAAATCCCGCACCGTCGCGCAAATAAGCTCGTAGCCCAAC
>NZ_CALHXD010000143.1 GCF_938040115.1 uncultured Campylobacter sp.
CCTCGGCTACGCCTTGATTTATCATATTTATAGCTTCGCTTTGCTCCCTGATGCTCTCGCTCATCTCGTTGATGCTTTGAGCTAGTACGTTTGCGTTAGCTTCGATCTCGCCTAGGCTCTTTTGAGTTCGTTCGGCTAGTTTGCGTACTTCGTCGGCAACTACGGCAAAGCCGCGTCCATGTTCGCCTGCTCTTGCTGCTTCGATAGCGGCGTTTAGAGCGAGTAAATTCGTCTGATCGGCTATATCGCGGATTATTACGATGATGTTTTTGATCTCCTCGCTTTGCCTGGTTACGTCCTCGGCCTTTTGGCTAATAGCGCTCATAGAGCTACTCATCTCCTCGACTGCTGCGGCGCTCTCTTGTAAAGAGTTTGCCTGCAAGCTAGCGCCTTGAGTGACTTGCTGCATCGAGCGAGCCAAAAACTCCGCCTTTTCCTCAAGAGTGTGCGCCTGCTGTAAATTTGCTCTTAGCATACCCGCTATCTCGTCGCCCAGAGCGTTGATACCGGTAGCCATCTTGCCCTCATCGTCAAGCCTTTTAGTAAAGTCTTGCTTTTTAAAGCTTTCTAGCAAATTTAACACGTCGTCGCCATTTGCCGCTATAGCGTTTTTTAGCGCGATTTGCAAGTCTTTAAACGTCTGTTTTAGCTGACTAAGCGCCGGATTTGAGGTATTTGCGTTTAGCTGAGCCGCATAGTTGCCCTTGCCGATTTGATTTACGAATGCGTTTGCCTCGACGATAAATCCGTTTTGCTCCGCCAAATTCGCCTCGATCTGCTTGATATTCTCGTTTATCAGAGCGCACATCTGTCCGATCTCGTCGCTTCCGCCGCGATTTAGAAGCTGAGCTTTATCTGTTTTGTTGTTTAAAAACTCGAAAAATCTAACCAACCCGTTTTTAGTAGAGTCGATGCCGGAGATTAAATTTTTGCCGATTAAGATAGATACAAGCAGCATTAGCGCGATACAAACCGCGATAACCGATACGCTAACGATCATCTGAGTATTCGCGTCGCTTTTTATTTGCTTCGCGTCCTTTTGCATACCTTCTAGCAGCTTTAGCTCAAGTTCTCTCATCGCGTCTATAGAGATGCTTATCTTTGAAAACCATTTAGGCGCATCGTAAGAGGCATCCTCGGTAGCTACGACATTTTTTATGATATTCATCGCGTCATTAAAGTCTGCCTTTTTTCTAGCAATATTATCAAATTCGTCGCTAAATTCTTTAGGATTGTATTCGTCGAAGTCTTGCATAAATTTGTTTATGACGCTATTTAGCGCAACTACCTTGTTATAATCCTCTTTACTTATGCTTTTTTTAGTAAAGACTCCGTTTAGCGTAGCGCGCAAGATACCGAAAGACTCCTTTATCTCGCCTACGATAATGATGCGCTTTAGATCATCTACGAGGCTAGGCTCGAGTTTGTCGCTATAACCGTTTATCGCGATAACCTCTTTTCTTAAAATATTCGTTATACGGCCGATTGGATTATCGCCGCCTTTTTGATCGACCTCGGAGCGGATTTTAGCTAGCTCGGGAGCTATTTCGCTTTTTTCGGCTAGTTTTTCAAGCGCTGCGTCTACATTTTTTCGCTGTGCCAGTAGCTTAGCGTTATCTCCGCCCGCTAGTACTCCCGAGCTAAATCCTCGTTCCTTTTGTAGCTCGTGAATGAAGCTGTTTTGATTCGTGATCGTATCCACGATTTGCTCGCTATACTCGGCTTTTGCGCGAGTTTTTGCGATACTGTTTAGCATATAGGCGCTCATTATGCCAAGCCCTAAAAGACCCACGATAGCTATCGTCATGATCTTAAATTTGATACCCAGATTGTTCATTTTTCCTCCTTTTTTACGCTATCTTGCGCTTTTTTCTTGTACTAGTTTGATAAAGTATTTCGCGTTTTCTACCGGGACGTCGGGCAATATACCGTGTCCGAGATTAAATATATGAGGCGCGCCCTTCATCGTCTGCAAAATTCGTTCCACGCCCGTTTCAATCGCCTTTTTATCGTAAAGGCGCGTAGGCTCCATATTGCCCTGAAGGACGTAGCGAGGGCTAAGCTTTGCCTTAGCAAGCGCTA
>NZ_CALHXD010000144.1 GCF_938040115.1 uncultured Campylobacter sp.
ACTAAAATTTTATTATTTACGCCCTTTAGTTTTTTTATCTCTAGCGTGTCAGCGATTATGATGTTTGAGTTTGATACGAGCGTGTCTATGATGACGCTTTCGGCAATTATCTCTCCGCCGATCACTGATTTTATCACGACTTTTTTAGCTTTTACTTTGCCGCCTTCTAGCCTATCTATTTCGACGTATTCGCCGTCAAAGCTACCGATATGTACGGCGATTTTCGCATCTTTTGCTTCGATGAGGGCTTTGGCATGGGTTTGTCCGCCGATTACTACTTTATTTGCCTTTACTACGGCGTTTGCGGCGACGTTTCCATCGACGTTTACTTCGTTTGCCTCGACCGTCATACCAGTGCCTATGGCGTCTTTTGTTAGGTCTTTTTCCTTTACGTTTAGCGTTACGTTGGTATCTAGTCCAGTATCGACCGAGCCTGTGGTTTTAAACGAAATTTCATTTACGTCAAGCTCGTCTTTGATATCAAAAACACCTTTTTCCTCTTGGACGTAGCCAGCCTTTTTGGAGTAAAATTCTATCCCCTCTTCGCCTTCTTTCGAGTATATATTTTCGGTATGTTCGGGCATTTTCGTTATTGTTATTTTAGGCTTTTGCGTCGGCAGTAGATTTCCCCTCACGTCGCGGCCGTTTGCGCCCTCTCTTAGTTTTACGTATTCAAATATCAATTCATTTTCGGTTACGCCTAGCAAATAGCCTCTGTTTGCGTAGTCGACCTTGTCGTTTTCATCTGTGGATTTATTTTTATTTTTATAGTAAAACACCAGCGCGTCGTCTGCCGACGGATTTACGTTTACGCCTGCGGTCACGATAAAGGTGTAGTCTTTGTCGATAAATTCTTTTACTCTTAAAACCGAATAAATTTTAGCGACCTCTTCTAGCATCGTTTTGTTTCTGATGCCCACTAGAATGCCTACTTTTATCAGCTTTTTGTAGATAAAATTTATCAGCTTTTTGTCAAATTCTTTAAAATAAACCGTGTCGGCGTTTTGCGAAACCGTGGCTAAAATTTTGGTTAAATTTTTATTTGCATTTATGGCGACATTAGGCAAAGGCGTTGGTTTTACCTGCCTAGTATCGTAAAATTTAACCAGATAGTTTTGTTTTATACTTTCTACTTTTTCTACGAAAAAATTATCATCGTCAAAGATATTTAGTTTTTCCGCAGGGATTTGGCGAGGCTGGCTCTCGCCCGCCACCTTACACTCTGTTTTGATCTCTATGATATCAAAATCTATAAATTTGCTATCGACGCCGAAGTGTTTTGCTAAATTTAATATCTCGCCGTACGGATTGGCGGTCTCAGACTCTATCTCGGCTAGGAAGTTTTGTTGCGCGTTTTGGTTTTCTGGCACGTGATACTCTCGCAATTTTTTGATTTTTAGTCGATTATCTCTAAAATTTCATTAAAAACTCTTGATTTTACGTCTTTTAAAACTAAATTTGCCTATCATTGCGCTAAAAATTTACTAGGATTTTCGTGTTTATCAAAGGCTTTTTTTCAAATAGCATCGGCATCATGGTTTCGCGAGTTTTAGGGCTCGTGCGCGACCTGCTCACGGCTTCTACTTTAGGTGCGGGCATTTACAGCGATATATTTTTCATCGCGTTTAAGATACCCAATTTATTGCGCCGTATCTTTGGCGAGGGGGCCTTTGCTAACGCCTTTTTGCCAAATTTTACGAAATCAAACAAAAAATCGCTCTTTAGCGCCGAGATTTTTCTTAAATTTCTAGCCTTTATCGGCATTCTCACGCTTTTGGTAAATTTATTTGCTCCATTTTTTACCGCCGTTATCGCCACGGGCTTAGGGCCTAGCGACATAAACGAAGCCGTCCCGCTCGTAAAGATCAACTTTTACTACTTAGCGCTAATCTTTGCCGTTACTTTTTTAGCCTCGCTTTTGCAGTATCGCGGGCACTTTGCGACGACGGCATTTTCGACCGCTTTGCTAAATTTAGCCATGATCGGTTCTCTAATCTTAGCTCGCGGACAGGAGCCTAAAATCGTAGCTTATTATCTTAGCTTTGGCGTCGTAGTGGGCGGCGTTTTGCAACTCATTGCACACCTTATCGCGCTTAAATTTAACGGAATCTCAAAGCTATTTTTTGGCGGCTTAGTTAAATTTGCCCGCGGCAAAAGAGCCGATACGAAGGGCTTTTTTAGCAACTTTTTCCACGGTCTAGTCGGATCATCCGCGATGCAGCTAAGCTCGTTTATGGATACGTGGCTGGCGTCGTTTTTGGCGGCAGGCTCGATCAGCTATCTTTTCTACGCCAACCGCATTTTTCAGCTGCCTTTAGCGATATTTGCGATCGCGCTTTCGACTGCGCTTTTTCCTAAAATCACGCGCCAGATCAAGGCCGGTAACGAAGCCGAAGCTCTAAAATGGATGCGAAAAAGCTTTGAAATTTTATATTTTCTGCTTTTTGCGGCGGCTATCGGCGGTATCATTTTAGCCGAGCCTATCATCAAGCTGCTTTTTGAGCGCGGAAGCTTCACGCAGGCCGATACGGCGGCGACCGCAAGCGTCTTGGCGGCATATATGATCGGACTTTTGCCCTTTGGACTCGCCAAGCTTTTTTCGCTTTGGCTTTATGCGCATTTGCAGCAAAAGCTAGCCTCTAAAATCGCCGTTATAACGCTCGTTTTTAACCTCGTTTTAGCAGTCGCGCTGATGCAAATTTATGGTGCGTTCGGACTAGCGCTTGCTAGCTCGCTGGGCGGGTTTTTGACGCTAGTTTTAAACGTCAAATTTTTTGGGATAAGGAAATTTTTAGCTATAATTGAGCCTAAAAAAACAACGCTTTTAAGCGCGGTTTTGGTTTTAGAAGCAGTGATTTTGATATTTTTAAGGAAATTTTTAGATGCAAATTTTTGATAGCGTAAAGAGAAAAAAAGTAGAATTTGAGCCCGTAAAAAGCGACTTTGTGCGCATTTACGTCTGCGGGCCGACGGTTTATGACGACGCGCATTTAGGACACGCCAAAAGCGCGATTAGCTTTGATTTGCTTAGACGCACGTTAAGCGAGCTTGGATACAAGGTCAAATTCGTGCGAAACTACACCGATATCGACGATAAAATTTTAAAGAAAATGAGTGAGAGCGGCGAGAGTCTGGAGGCAATCACGGATAGATACATCGCAAGCTACGAGCGCGATATGAGCGCGCTTAACGTGCTTGAGCCAGATGTCAAACCAAAAGCGACGCAGACGCTAAAAGAGATGATAGGCTACATCGAAATTTTGCTAAAAAACGGCTTTGCTTACGAGATCGCGGGCGACGGCATATACTTTGACACCGCAAAAGACGCGGAGTATCTGAGCCTGAGCGGTAAATTTGACACCGAGGCAAACGTCGCTCGCGTGGCTAGTAGCGACGAAAAAAAGGACGAAAAAGACTTCGTGCTGTGGAAATTTGACGAGAAATGGTACGAAAGCCCGTTTGGCCGCGGTCGCCCCGGCTGGCACACCGAGTGCGTCGCGATGATAAAAAAGCACCTAAGCAGCGGCGAGAAATTTGAGATCGATATCCACGCGGGCGGGCTTGATTTGCTCTTTCCTCATCACGAAAACGAGGCTGCGCAGTGCCGCTGTGCCGAGCATAAAAGCCTGGCTAAATACTGGCTTCACAACGGCTTTATCCAAGTAAATAACGAAAAAATGAGCAAGAGCCTGGGAAATAGCTTTTTCGTTAAAGACGCGCTGGAGCGAAATTTGGGCGAGGCGG
>NZ_CALHXD010000145.1 GCF_938040115.1 uncultured Campylobacter sp.
ACTCGGATAGACTACTTGATTTTAGCACGCCGGTCACCGGAGCGCTCTTTTTCGCGCCTACTTTTGATATGCTCTCAAGCTATAGCGCGGAGTAGGATTTTTCGGCTCGCGAATCCTCCTAAATTTCGGACGTTTTGCGGGCTGCCGCTTTAAATTTTGCTTTCAATAACCTTGCCCAATTCGCTTTTAAAATTTAAAACCGAGATTAGTATTTTTTCGTAAGCTTTTACCGCTAAATTTGCAAAATTTACTTGCAAATTTACGGCATGAACCGCTCAAATATAAAATTATATTTTCATAAAATCATACTTTCATCATACTTTTCTTATATAATCCTTTTACATCTTAAATTTAAGGGAGCAAAATGAAAAAAATCCTACTATCAAGCTTGCTCGCCTGTTCGCTCTTTGCAGCGGGCGAGGTGTACAGCCCATCGGTAAAAGACGTTTACGCCGATGCGACGTCGCAAAAAAGTATAGGCAGGCTCTTGCCGACGAACGGGGTTAAAATTTTAGCCACGCAGGGCGACCGCGTGAAAATCTCCGTTAAAGGCTACCAAAATCCCGCCGTTAGCAACGTCGTTTACTTTAGCGACTCCGAGCGCGTCATCGCCGTGGCGTTTGCCAAAACCGCGACGCCTGATATAAAGGTCGTAAAAAAGGGCGCTAACGGCAAATGGGACGAGGTCGAGACCGTGGTCTATGCGCAAAAAGACGGCTTTACGAGTGATCTAGGCGGGCTTTTTGCTAAGGGCGGCGAACTTTACAAAGAAAGCTGCGGAGTGTGCCATTCGCTACATCAAACCACGCACTACAAGGCAAATCAGTGGCCTAACCTGCTAAAATCGATGATCGCGCGAACGGCGATCGGCAAAGACGACGAGTGGCTGGTGACACAGTACTTGCAAAAGCACTCTGCCGACGTGAACGTAGATAAAAAGTAAAAAGCGGCGCGTAAATTTGACGAGGATTTACGCCTGGCGCGCCCGCAGATGGACGAGATTTACGGGAGCTAGATTTTATAAAATTCGCGGCGAAGCGGCTGTTTTTAAAACGCCGAATTTGAAGGTTCGGCGGATGGTAAATTTAGCGTACAAAACGAGATATACGCTAAATTTGAGCGGCTGCTTTGCGAGCTAGGCTGCGCGAACGAGGCTTTTAGTTGTCAAATTTGACTCGCTGGACGAGAGAGCGGTCAAATTTGAGCGTAAAAGCTTAAATTTGAGTCCGTGCAAAAGACCGGCTTTGCCAACCTGCGAAGTAAATTTTACAGGGTACCCTACGCAGTAGGGACTTTAGGCGGGTGCAGGGAGCGCTTGCGCTTCCGCCCGTAAAGATCGGCTTTGCTGATCTGAGGAATCAAAAATAGAAAAAAATGAGTCGAATTTACGCCGCTTTCGAAAGAAGCGGTGTGCTTCAGGTGGGTGCAGGGAGTATTTATACTCCCGCTCGGAGGTCGGATTTATTCGACCGAGAAATAAAACAGGAGAGGAAAATGAACCTACAAAGACGAAATGTATTAAAAGGCGGAGCGGCGCTTGCGGCGGCTCCTTTGTTTTCTAGCGTAACGGCGTCAAATTTACTCGGCGCCGAGCTAAATACGGCAAACGTACGTAACGGCGAGGTGCTAACGGCTGCTCACTGGGGCATGCTAAAGGTTAGCATCAAAGACGGCAAGATCGTAAAATCAGAGCCGTTTCAAAAAACGAGCGAAGTGTATAATCCGCTGCAACACTACACCGCCGACATGGTCTATAAATCACGCATAAAATACCCGATGGTACGCAAAAGCTACCTAGAAAATCCGGACTCGCCAAAACCTGAGCTAAGAGGTAAAGACGGCTGGGTGCGCGTACGCTACGAAGACGCGATAAAACTAGTGGCTAGAGAGCTAAAAAAGACGAGAAAACAAAAGGGGCTAGAGGGCGTGTTTGCGGGTAGCTACGGCTGGAAATCAAGCGGCAACGTGCACAACTCGCGAATTTTACTTCATAGATTTATGAACCTTAGCGGCGGATTCGTGGGGTCTTTAGGCGATTATTCTACGGGAGCCAGCCAGGTCATCATGCCTCACGTCGTGGGCAGCATCGAGGTCTACGAGCAGCAAACCAGCTGGCCTGTGGTACTAGAAAACTCAAAAGTAGTCGTCATCTGGGGCGCAAATCCTATGGCAACCCTTCGTATAGCGTGGACTAGCACCGACGAGCAGGGCTTTAAGTACTTTGAAGAGCTAAAAAAACGCAGCGACATAAAAGTCATAATAATCGACCCTATAAGAAGCGATACGGCGCAGTACTTTGATAAGGCCGAGTGGATAGCTCCAGTGCCAAACACCGACACAGCGATGATGCTAGGCATGATGCACTACCTATACGAGAGCGGCAAATACGATAAAAACTTCATCGAGACCTATACGAGCGGCTTTGATAAGTTCTTGCCGTATCTGCTCGGTAAAACCGACGGCACGCCTAAAAATTTAGAGTGGGCGAGCAAAATTTGCGGCCTAAAAGCAAGCCTCATAAAAGAGCTAGCAGATACCTTCGCCGCTAACCGTACGATGATAATGAGCGGTTGGGGTATGCAGCGCGCGCATCACGGCGAGCAGCCGCACTGGGCGATGGTGACATTGGCGGCGATGCTAGGACAGATCGGACTTCCCGGCGGAGGTTTTGGCCTTAGCTACCACTACTCAAACGGCGGCGCTCCGACTTGCAAAGGCGCGGTAATCGGCGGCGTAAATAGCGCAAGCGTGGGTAAATTTAACGACGAGGGCGAGTTTATCGGTACCGATAGCGGAGAATTTGACGCAAACGGCCGCTTCGTAGCTAAAGCCGCGGCGGTTGCGGGTACTGGTCAAAGCTGGCTACAAAAGGCGACAAACTATGCATTCCCGGTCGCTCGTATAGCAGACGCTCTGCTAAATCCTGGCAAAGTGATCGATCACAACGGCAAGAAAATCACGTATCCTGATATCGACTTTATCTACTGGGTCGGCGGCAATCCTTTAGCCCACCATCAAGAAACCAACCGCCTACTAGAAGCGTGGCGCAAACCTCGCACGGTAGTCGTAAACGAGGCCTACTGGACGCCGACTGCTAAGATGGCTGATATCGTATTTCCAACCACTACCGCATACGAGCGCAACGACGTCACGATGACGGGCGACTACTCAAACATGAACATCGTGCCGATGAAGCAAGTCGTGGAAAAATACGGCGAAGCACGCGATGATTATCAAATTTTTACCGATCTTTGCAAGGCGTACGCTAAAAATTTAGTCGTAGCCTACACCGATAACGGCAAGGATGAATTTGACTGGATCAAGGAGTACTACGGCGCGGCGTACGAGCAGGTCAAGGCTATACCTGATTTTGAAACGGATATGAAGCCGTTTGAGGAGTTTTGGAACGAAAATAAGCCGGTAACTTTTGCCTCGACGCCTGAGAGCGATACGTGGGTGAGATTTGGCGAGTTTAGAGAGGATCCGGTGCTAAATCCGCTAGGAACGCCAAGCGGCCTAATCGAAATTTACTCCGAAACCATCGAGAAAATGGGCTATGACGACTGCGGCGCGCATCCGATGTGGTATGAGCCGATCGAGTGGCTAGGTATGAAAGATAAACCAGCCGAGCTACACATGCTAAGCCCGCATCCTACCGATCGCCTCCACTCGCAGCTAAACCAAACCTCTCTGCGCGAAAACTACGCGATCGCAAACCGCGAGCCGATCTGGATACACCCTAAAGACGCCGCGAAAAAAGGTATCAAAACGGGCGATTTGGTTAGGGTATTTAACGCACGCGGCGAAGTGCTAGCGGGCGCATACGTGACGCAAGATATCAAAGAGGGCGTAGTTAAGCTTGCTGAGGGCGTATGGTACGACGGATTTGACGCGGGTCTTTGCAAAAACGGCTCGCCAAACGTGCTAACTATCGATATCCCGACTAGCAAGCTAGCTAACGGCAACATCAGCCACACCGCGCTTGTAAATATCGAGAAATTTACAGGTAAGGTGCCTGAGCTAACGGCGTTTAGCGATCCGAAATTCGTCTAAATTTAAACCGCGAACTAAATTTGCGGCTTAAATTTAATAAAGCCTCGCTGGGTTAAATTTGACTCGGCGAGGCGTTTAAAATTTAGCTTTTAAATTTAACTTGAAGCAGTTAAATTTGGATTAAATTTATCGTTTTTGCTACGCTGATTTTGCTTTCATACCGCTTTATATTTTATTCTCATAAAAATTACTTCTTATTTTTAATAAATTTGGACTGGATTTTGCTTTAAAACATAGTTAATGTAAAGTTTTAATTTTATTTAATTTTTAACGTAGTAAAATAGAAATTTTAATCAAAATCTAAGGAGAGAAAATGCGTTCTATCACGAACAAGATCGCGCTAATGCTCATCGTCGCGCTGATCGTTTCGTTTGCCGCTATTTCGGCGGTTAGTTATTATACGGCTGAGAATAAGGTCGTTCAGCTCGTTAGCCAAAATCAGGCTCAAATTTTAAAAGACGTCAATACTGTTGCTAATTCGTTTTTTGAAGATTATTTGGCTATGGTCAAAAAAATAGCTGTAAACATCGAGAAAATTTCGGACGACGGCGATGATATAATGCGTCATTTGGTGCTAGAAAAAGAGCTTGCAAATTCACTGGTTACCTATGTTTACTATGGACGCGAGGATGGTTATTTTTTCCAATCGGACGGTAAAAGAACAACCTTGGCCGATAACTATGATCCGCGAACTAGGGGTTGGTACGGAGCGGCTAAAAATGAAAATAAAGCTATTTATATGCAGCCTCGCTTAACTTCGACTAACGATTTGGTCGTAACTTTCGTAGCACCTGCGGTAAAAAACGGTAAATTTGTCGGTATAGTAGGTATAGATATCGATATAAAAACTCTAAGCAAAAAAATCCTCGATATGGGCAAGACCGAATACGGCTATGTTTATCTAATGAATCAAGACGGCGTCATGCTAATGCACTCAAATCCTGAGAACGTCGGTAAATCAGTCGACTCTACTACATATCTCTCCAAGCAATATACAGAAAAGAAATTTGATAAAAACGGACTTATTCCTTATACTAACTATAAGGGCGAGAACGTAACGGCTAAACTTTTGCCTATCAACGATAAAGGCTGGCTAGCTGTCGCAGCTATCGGAGCGGATACTTTTTCTAGCAATACCCTTCCTCTACTTAAGGCTCAGCTTGCGCTAGCGGCGTTATTTATAGTCGCTCTTTCGATTTTTGTTTATGTATTGCTTAAAAAATCTCTCAGTCCGATAAAAACTATCCAAGAAAAGCTTGAGGATACGTTTAAATTCGTTACACATGAGGTATCTAAGGCTCCTGAAAAGTTAGCCGTAAATACGCAGGATGAATTCGGCGTTATGAGTAGGGCTATCAACGAAAATATAGATAAAGTAGTCTACGGCATCAAAAAAGATAGCGCTCTGATCGAGGAGATGAACGGCATCGCAAATCTCATGATAAAAGGCCATATGGGCGCAACTATAAAGGCGGATCCTAATAACCCGGCTCTCGTGCAACTAAAAGATTTGCTAAATAAATTCTTTAGCTCAATATCTTCAAATTTAAAAGATATCGCGCGAGTGCTAAACTCATATAACAAAAACGATTATACCGCTAAAATCGAGCTCAAAGATGAGCTAGAAAGCGATCTAAAAGATATGATCATGGGTATAGAGAGTGCCGGTGTAGCTGTTAGCAATATGCTAAAAGAAAATCTAAACGAGGCCGAAAGCCTAGAAGCAAAAGCTAAAATCCTAGCCGAATCTATGAAAAATCTAACCGACGGCGCTCATAGGCAAGCAGACTCTATCCAAGAAAGCGCTGCTGCAATCGAGCAGATGAGTAGCTCGATGAACGCAATCAGCCAAAAGGCGCAGGATGTAACTCGACAAAGCGAGGAGATCAAAAACATCATCGTGATCATCCGCGACATCGCCGATCAGACAAACTTGCTAGCGCTTAACGCTGCCATCGAAGCAGCGCGCGCTGGAGAGCACGGACGAGGCTTTGCCGTCGTGGCCGATGAGGTAAGAAAACTAGCCGAGCGAACGCAAAAATCCCTAAGCGAAATCGAAGCTAACGCAAACGTGCTAGCTCAAAGTATCAATGAGATGAGTGAAAGCATCAAGGAGCAAAGCGACGGCATAAATATGATAAATCAGTCGGTCACGCAAATCGACTCCATCACTCACCAAAATATCTCGATCGTAAATACCACAAACGAGGTTACGGCCGAGATAGACGATATGGCTAAAAATATCGTCGCGGATGTTAGAAAAAATAAATTTTAAATCAAACTTTAAAGGCGAATGTCAAAAATCAGGCATTCGCTTTTTTAAATTTAAACGCTACTTAATCCATTTACGACGCTGCCAAATTTAATCGCTTTGCAGCTTTCTCTTATTTTTTTATTTTAAATTTGCACCCTTTTGAGCTAAATTTGCCGTAAAATTTGACTATAATTTTGCAAAGGATAAATCATGCAAGAGTGGGCTTTATGGGCGCTAGCTTCGGCGGTTTTTGCCGCGCTTACGGCGATTTTCGCCAAGGTCGGGCTTGAGGGCGTGGACTCAAATTTCGCGACCTTTATCAGGACGCTCGTTATCGCTGCGGCGCTGATTTTGTTTCTCACATATGCTAAAAAGTGGCAGCCGCTTGGCGAGCTAAGCGCGCGAAACTGGCTATTTTTGACGCTTAGCGGACTGGCTACCGGTGCGTCGTGGCTGGCGTATTTTAAGGCGCTTCAGATGGGCTCCGCGTCGCAGGTAGCGCCCATAGATAAGCTTAGCGTCGTTTTGGTCGTTGTTTTTGCGGTTATATTTTTAGGCGAGCGTCCGAGCGCGCGAGAGTGGATCGGTATCGCGCTGATCGCTAGCGGCGTGTTTACGCTGGTATTTGCAAATAAATAACCGCACGTAATTAATCCGCTGGTTTAAAATTTAGGGTAGCCTATTCGTCTGATTTATGCTTTTTTGACGGTATTTGAAATTTACTATTAGACGAAACGGCGCAAAAAGCCAAAAGTATATTCGGCATGTAAATTTTGGTGCATAAATGAGCTTATTTTTTACTTGCAAGGTTTGCTTTTTGATAAATTTACTAGGCCTATACGGCAAATTTGCATCAAGTTTTTATGTATCTACTAATGGCGTTGGTTGAAAATTTACATAGTTTGGCTTTAAATTTCGCGCCGTAAAAAATGCAAAATCAGTTCAATTTTTTTGCAAAGTCGCATACCACTTGAATTTTGCGATTATTTTTCTTAGTCTGGCTGCGTTTTTTACGCCCTCAAAATTACCATCGCAGTATTGCCGTGCGCTTAGCTTGGCGTCGTTTAGCGCGTCCAAGTCGGCGCCCTCCGAGAGTAATAGCTCAAAAATCGTCTCACTACCACAAAAGCATGCGCGCTGTATCGGCGTGAAGCCCTCATAGCCAGCTATATTTACGTCAGCTCCTTTGTTTAACAGCATTTCTACGGCGTATTTGTCTGCGTCCGCAACCGCTAGGTTTAAAATCGTTTCACCGCTTGCATCTTTTTGATTCGGCGATACGATTTTACTCTCAAATTTACTCTTGCGCGCGAATTTATCGTAAATCTCGTCCGCCAAGTCGCAAACTATCGCGTCGCTTAGCCGCACCAGATATGCGCCGAACGTAAAACCTTCAAATTCCGGCTCGAAACCGTGACTACACGATATCTCTTTGGTTTTGTATTTGACCGGTCGCAGTACGCGTCCGTGCAGTTCGTCGCATGATTCGTAGCGAAAATATATCGCCCAAATTTCCGTCACGACGCCTGTTATATTGTACTCCTCTCCGCCGTGCGCCTCATATGAGTAGTCGGCGTCCCTGAAGATAAAATCCGTGTCCGTCTTAAATTTTGCCACGTACCAACTAATCTCGTCGCTGAGCTTAAACGCGTCGCCGCAGCATTCCATCTGCCAGTCGTCGTAGTATATTTTTAGATCCATTTTTTTCCTTTTAAATTTCACCGCAATTTTTGCCGAGTAGGCTAAATTATCATAAATTTTATCAAAACGGTATGGTTAAAAATATAAATTTGCCTCTCGTTTTACTTATGAAAACAGCGCGCGTTTCGCGAGTATGTGCTTAAACACGGCTAAAATCAGGCGATCAAATTTGTCATTTCGTATCAAATTTGTGCTTGTTTGGACAAATTTATACCGTCAAATTTTAAAGACACTAAGCTTTGTCTTTAAATTTCGTTTCATGCTCCAAAAGCCAAATTTTAGTCGCCAGCCCTTCGCCGCCGCTGTATCCGCCAAGGCCGTTTGAGGCGACGACTCTGTGGCAAGGCACGATGATTGGGATTTTGTTTTTTGCGTTTGCCGAGCCTGCCGCACGAAACGCCTTCGGTCGCCCAGCCATCTCTGCGAGCTTGGCGTACGTGATGCGCTGCCCGTAAGCGATCTTTTGCAGATTTTCGTAAACGCACCTCTGAAACGCCGTACCGCCGATATTTAGCCGCGTTTTAAAGGTTTTTAGCTCGCCTTTAAAATAGCTTTCAAGCTCGCTTAAGCAGAGCTTTAAATTTGCGTCCGTTACGTCAGTGCGGACAAAATCTCGCACGAAATTTATCTCGCAAACTCCGCTCTCGTCGCCGCAAATCTCCAAAACGCCGATAGGCGAGTCAAAATACGCTTTTTGCATCGTAATTCCTTAAAATCAAGTGCTTAAATTTAGCCAAATTTCGCTTTGTTTTGCTAAAATTACGTAAATTTTAATAAGGATAAAAGATGGACTTTTTCACGCAGTACGAAAAACACGTAAAAGAGCGCGAGGCCCTAGGCGTGCCGCCGCTACCGCTAAACGAGGAGCAGACCAGAAAAGTCTGCGAGCTTTTAAAGCTCGAAAGTGCGCACAAGAAGGAGTCTGGCGGCGAAGCGATGAATGCCGCAAAGCTAGATGAAAATCAAGAGAGGGTAAAGCGGCTCGTAAATTTACTCGCAAATCGCGTAAATCCGGGCGTAGACGACGCAGCGAAGGTAAAGGCGGAGTTTTTAAACGAGATTATAAATCACGGGCTTGAGATAAGCGGGCTTGATAAAATCGCCGCCGTAAATTTGCTGCGGCCGATGCTTGGCGGATACAGCGTCATCGTGCTGATTGAGAGCCTAAAAAACGCCGACGAGGCCGTAGCGCAGGCTGCCTGTAACGTGCTAAAAGAGACGATTTTCGTGCATGATTATTTTAACGACATGGCAGAGCTTGCTAAAAGCAATAAATTTGCCCTAGAAGTGCTGCGCTCGTGGGCGGAAGCGGAGTGGTTTAAAGAGCGCGAGAGCCTGCCTAGGCGTATTAGAGCTGTTATCTTTAAGGTCGCCGGCGAAACCAACACCGACGATCTAAGCCCCGCTAGCGAGGCCTACACGCGCTCCGATATCCCGCTGCACGCAAATGCGATGCTAGTTAAGCGTCAGCCAGGCAGCCTAGAGACGATCGGCGAGCTCAAAAAAAGCGGGCTCGAGATCGTCTACGCGGGCGACGTCGTGGGTACTGGTAGTAGCCGAAAGAGCGGCATAAACTCGATCCAGTGGCACCTCGGGCGCGAGATAGAGGGCGTGCCGAACAAAAAAACGGGCGGCATCGTGATAGGCACGGCGATCGCGCCGATATTTTTTAACACCGCCGAGGATAGCGGCGCGCTACCGATCGTAGCCGACGCGAGCGCGCTAGAGACAGGCGACGTCGTGGATATCTACCCGTATGAGGGCGAGATTTTCCGCGTCGGGCGGGTAAATTTGAGCGCCGAGGGTAAATTTGACGGAGTTCAAATTTACGGCGAAGCTAAATTTGAAAATTTAAACGAAAATGCTAAGCCCCAAGGCGAACCTGTCGCTCGCTTTACGCTTGCGCCAAATACGATATTTGACGAGATCAGAGCGGGCGGGCGCATACCGCTCATCATCGGCCGTTCGCTTTGCGGCAAGGCTAGAGCGGCACTAAATTTGGGCGCGGATGATATATTTGCGAGGCCTTCGCAGCCGCAAACAAACGAGAGTGAGGGCTACACGCTAGCTCAAAAGATCGTGGGTAAGGCCTGCGGCGTGCAGGGCATCAGAGCAGGGCAGTACTGCGAACCTGCGACTCTCACCGTAGGCTCGCAGGACACCACGGGGCCGATGACGCGCGACGAGATCAAGGAGCTGGCAAGCCTCGGATTTTCAGCCGATTTTGTGCTGCAGAGCTTTTGTCACACGGCGGCGTATCCAAAACCAAGCGACCTTGAAACGCAAAGGACGCTGCCTAAATTTATGAGTTCGCGCGGCGGAGTGAGTCTGAGGCCCGGCGACGGCGTCATACACTCGTGGCTAAACCGCATGGTCTTGCCCGATGCCGTGGGTACGGGCGGCGACTCTCATACGCGCTTTCCTATCGGCGTGAGTTTTCCCGCGGGTAGCGGGCTAGTCGCGTTTGCGGCGGTGTCGGGAGCGATGCCGCTAAATATGCCAGAGTCCGTGCTCGTGCGATTTAGCGGGCGACTGCAAAAGGGCGTGACGCTGCGCGATCTGGTAAACGCGATCCCCTACTACGCGATCAAGCGCGGGTTGCTCACGGTCGAAAAGAAGGGCAAAAAAAACATATTTGCGGGTAAAATTTTAGAGATCGAGGGGCTGGAGGAGCTAAAAGTCGAGCAGGCATTTGAGCTAAGCGACGCCTCGGCAGAACGCTCTGCGGCGGCCTGCGCGGTAAATTTGAGTGTCGAGAGCGTCTGCGAATACGTCCGCTCTAACGTCGCTCTCATCGAGGCGATGATAGAGGCCGGGTATGAGAGTAGGGCGAGCCTAGAGCGCCGCGCGGCGAAAATGCGCGAGTGGCTAGCGGCGCCGGAGCTGCTGCGAGCCGACAAAAACGCGCGCTACGCCGAGGTGATCGAGATAAATTTGGACGAGATCACTGAGCCGATCCTGGCCTGCCCAAATGATCCCGACGACGTCGCGACTCTGAGCGAAATTTTAGCCGACGGCTCGCGCCCGCACAAGATCGACGAGGTGTTTGTGGGTAGCTGTATGACGAATATCGGCCACTACCGAGCACTCGGCGAAGCTCTGCGAGGGCTTGGGACGCTGCCGACTCGCCTTTGGATCGCGCCGCCTACCAAGATGGATCAGGCACTGCTCGAAAAGGAGGGCTACTACGATATTTTCCGTGCGGCGGGCGCTCGCACGGAGGTGCCCGGCTGTTCGCTTTGTATGGGCAACCAAGCCCGCGTAAACGACGGTGCGACCGTGTTTTCGACCTCGACGCGAAATTTTGATAATCGCATGGGTATGGGCGCGCGCGTATATCTTGGTAGCGCCGAACTGGCCGCCGTTTGCGCCGTGCTGGGCAGGCTGCCAAGCGTCTCTGAATACATGAGCGTAGTGCCCCAAAAGCTTGCGGGCAAAGAGGCGCAAATTTATAGGTATCTAAATTTTAACGAGATAGAAAATTTTAAAATTTAGTTTTTCGGCGCGGCGGCGTATTTTTTATGGACGGATACGCCGCTATAGATAGTTTAGCGACGGATGTGTCATATTTTGATGTTTACACATCTAAGTTCTATTTGCGGCGATGATTTTACTCATGGCGACCATGCCGAGTTCGTCGGTATGGCCAAATTTTGCTTCACTCTAAATAAATACGTAAGTCTCTAGACAGGGTAAAAGCGCTAAATTCGTACTTGTCTATTTCCTAAAATGCACTTAAATTTTACTCTTTTTTCGCATATTTTGCCCTCTCTTTTGCGCGCTAAATTTCATTTAAATTCAACTACTTTTTTATTTTAAAAATGTAAAATCTCGTTTAAAAACTTAAGGCTAAAAATGACTGCGCTCCTCGTCGCCGAATATATCGGCATC
>NZ_CALHXD010000146.1 GCF_938040115.1 uncultured Campylobacter sp.
GCGTCATCGCGCTTGATATGAGTGCGCTAATCGCGGGCGCGAAGTACCGCGGCGAGTTTGAAGACAGGCTAAAAGCCGTCATAAACGAGGTAAAAAGCGCGGGAAATATCATCCTATTTATCGACGAGATCCACACTATCGTGGGCGCGGGAGCTAGCGAAGGCAGCATGGATGCGGCAAATATACTAAAACCCGCGCTTGCTAGAGGCGAACTGCACGCCGTGGGCGCAACCACGCTAAAAGAGTACCGCAAGTATTTCGAAAAAGACGCCGCGTTGCAACGCCGCTTCCAGCCAATCGACGTAAAAGAGCCTAGCGTAAACGAAGCGCTTCAAATTTTACGCGGCATAAAAGAGCGCCTCGAGGTGCACCACGGCGTAACTATCACCGATAGCGCGCTGGTTGCGGCGGCAAAGCTAAGCGACCGCTACATCTCAAACCGCTTTTTGCCCGACAAAGCGATCGATCTCATCGACGAGGCCGCAGCCGAGCTCAAAATGCAAATAGAAAGCGAACCGTACGAACTCGCCCGCATCAAACGCGAGATCGTAACGCTGCAAGTCGAAAAAGAGGCGCTAAAAATGGAAGACGAGGCCAAAAACGCCGCTCGCCTAAACGAAATAGAAAAGCAAATCGCAGATCTAAACGAGCAAAAGCACGCCCTTGACGGTAAATTTGAAAACGAAAAGGCGGTTTTTGGCGGCATCTCAAAAGCTAAAAAAGAGATAGATAGCCTAAAAAGCGAGGCCGAGATAGCGCGCAGAAACGGCGATTTGCAGCGCGCGGCCGAGATAGAATACGGCAAAATTTTAGAAGCGGCCAACCGCCAAAAAGAGCTCGAAAAAAAATGGGACGAGATGAAAAAAGGCGGCGTGCTACTCAAAAATCAGGTCGATGAGGAGCTGGTGGCTGAAATTTTAAGCAAATGGACGGGAATTTCGGTCAGCAAAATGCTAACTAGCGAAAAGCAAAAATACCTAATGATCGAGGAGCATTTGCGCGAAAGCGTCGTCGGCCAGGATGCAGCTCTGCACGCGCTAGCAAGAGCTATCAAACGAAACAAAGCGGGTCTAAACGAGGGCGCGCGTCCGATCGGATCGTTTTTGTTTTTAGGACCTACTGGCGTGGGTAAAACGCAGTCGGCGAAGGCTTTGGCTAAATTTTTATTTGACGACGAGCGCGCGCTCATACGCTTTGATATGAGCGAATACATGGAAAAGCACAGCGTCTCTCGCCTGCTCGGAGCGCCTCCTGGATACGTGGGTTACGACGAGGGCGGACAGCTGACCGAAGCCGTGCGCAGACGTCCGTATAGCGTTATACTTTTTGACGAGATTGAAAAGGCTCACAAGGACGTGTTTAACGTGCTTCTAGGTATCCTAGACGACGGGCGGGCGACTGATAACAAGGGCGTGACGGTTGATTTTAAAAACACGATCATCATCCTTACGTCCAACATCGCGTCAAATTTCATCATGGATCTAAAAGGCGAGGAGCGCGAGCAAGCGGTCAAAAACGAGCTTAAAAACTACTTTAAACCCGAGTTTTTAAACCGCCTCGACGACACGATAATCTTTAACCCGCTTGATGAAGACGGGCTCATAAAAATCGTAGATATAATGTTTAAAGAGCTTGAAAAAACGCTGCAAAATCGCGGTATAAAAGCAAGCCTAAGCGAAGAGGCTAAGAAATTTATCGCGGGTGCGGGCTTTGACATCGTTTACGGCGCTAGACCGCTTCGCCGCGCGCTCTATGAGCTAGTGGAAGATCCGCTAGCCGATATGATCCTGCGAGACGAGCTTGAAAGCGGCGACGAGATCGTAGTTGGTAGCGACAAAGAAAAAATAACGATCTCTAAAATTTAACCCAAATTTACGGTCGCGTTTTTAGCGCGGCCGTTTTTATTCTCCCGTCAAATCCTTTAAATTTAACCGCGCAATTATCTTATATTATACAGACTGCTCAAATTTGAAAACAGCATATTGACTCGCAAATTTAGCAAGCTCGCGTGCCGTTAGCCGCCCGAGTCAAATTTGAAACCGCTCAAATTTAGCGGCTACTCCCCGCTTAGCTCCTCGGCTACCTGAGCGGCGAGCTTGAGCTTTTCGCTATCAAAATGCGTATAAATTCGCGAGGTGTTTAGGCTCGCGTGTCCGAGCGCTTCTTGCACTAAAACGAGATCTTTTTGCTTTTTGTAAAGCATCGTGGCAAAGGTATGACGCAGCATGTGAGCGCCGTTTTTTTCCTTGCGGATGCCTGCTTTAAAGAGTATCTGCTCGACGATGCGGCTCACGTAGGCCTGCGTTAGGCGCGTGCCTTTTTTGTTGATAAAAAGATAGCCTTCTTTATTTATATAGTTTATCGCGATCGCGTCTAGGTGGGCCTCGATGAGGCGGCGTTTGATCATGACGACGCGGTATTTGTTGCCTTTGCCGCGGATTCTTATGACGTAGAGCTCGCCGTCCTCGGCTATGTCTTTGCGCTTTAGATTTAGCGCCTCGCTCACGCGGATGCCGGTGAAAATGATAATTTTAATGATGAGCTTGTTGCGGTTGGCGTTGCTTTTAAACTCCGCATTTTCGATCGCTTCCAAAAATCTTTTAACCTCATCCTCGCTCATAAACTCAGGCAGTTTTTGCCCGCGCGAGCCGCCCACGCCGCCCCAGTTTTTCAGCTCGATGTCAAAGACGTGCGCCTTGCCGTCCTCTTCGTTTTGCTTATCCAAAAATGCGAAAAAATTTATCGCGCTTATGCGGTAGTTTTTTTTGCTAGCATCGCTTAGCCCGCCCGTGACGCTAGCTAGCACCTCGCTTAGCAGCTCCTCGTCAATCTGCTTTAGGCTCTCTAGCTCGTAAAATTTGAGCGTCTCGAATATCTTTTTAAGCGGATTAAAATACGTATTTATGCCCGTTAGTCCTGCGTTTCTAGCCGATTTTACGAGGCCGTCTAGCTGGTCGATATTTTTTATATCGCGGCTAAGGGCGAAATTTACGCTTGCTAGCGCCTTTGGGTCGCGAAGCTCTTTGTTTGAGAGCGAGCTAAGCTTAAATTTGACGTAACGAGTCAGCCAAAATATAAACGAGTTTTCAAAACTATCCTTGCAATCAAGCGCGTATTTCAAGATATTTTCCTTAAATTTATAAAAATTTGAAAAGCATTATAACCAAACGCTTCTAAAAAATAAATTTTGGGGTAATCTGAAAAACACTTTTAATCAAAATATTAATATTATCATTTAAGTTAAGTTATGATAAAGTTACGAAACCATTTTGATTCAAAGGAGAAAAAATGCAATCAACGCTAGGTTCGCGTCGTAGCTTTATCGCTGCGGCTGGTGTTTTTATCGCCTCTACCGCGCTTAGGGCCGCTCCGAATACTTTTGAAAAAACCAAAGGTCCGCGCTACGGCATGGTCATCGACCTCACGCGCTGCGTCGGCTGTCAGTCGTGCACGATGAACTGCGCTATGGAAAACAACGTCCAAGCAGGCGCCTTTAGGACGATCGTTTCGGAGTACGAAGCTAGCGATAAAGACGGCAACCGCGCCGTTATCGCCTCGCTGCCGCGCCTTTGTAATCACTGCGAAAATCCAGCCTGTATCGACGTTTGTCCGACGGGCGCGAGCCACCAAAGAAGCAACGGCATTGTCAAAGTAAATAGCACCGAGTGCATCGGCTGTGCTCTATGCGCCGAGGCCTGTCCGTATCACGCCAGATACCTAAGCATGCAGACCTATAAGGTCGATAAATGCACCTTCTGCGATCACAGACTGCGCGAGGGATTGCTACCTGCGTGCGTGGAGACCTGCGTCGGCGGAAGCCGCATAATAGGCGATCTAAACGACGAAAACTCAAATATCAGGAAATTTTTAGCCGCTCACGAGACGATGGTGCTAGATAGTCCGAAAAACACGCATCCGCAGGTTTTTTACTACGGCGTGAGCGAAATTTTGGCTAAGAACGACAAGGAACTGGCGGCTAAAAAAGGCTACAAACAAGCGATCAGCTGGAGCGAAGAGATCGCGCTGTAAGGAGAAAATAATGCAAAGACGAGAATTTCTAAAAAACGCGGCGATGATCTCGGCCGTAGGCGCGACCGCTGCGGTAGCGGACGACGCTGCTAAAATAAAAGACGACTATAAACCGCAGGGCAGCTCGCTTCAGCCCGAATTTAGCGTAAAAGACGGCAAAATTTCGATGAACGACGGCCATAGCGTGGTATTTTCTATGTGTCACGGCTGCGTGGCAAAGTGCGGACTGCGCCTGCACGTGGACGAAAAAGCAGACCGCGTACTAAGATGCACGGGCAACCCCTATCACCCGCTATCAAACGTGCACTGGGCGAGCTTTGAAACCTCGATAAACGACGCGTTGCTAGCAACAACGGCTAGCGGCGAGGACGATCGGCGCGCTACTGTATGCGCTAGAGGCGCGGCGCTACCGGAGATGATAGCTTCGCCTATTAGGGTTTTATCGCCGCTAAAGCGAGTAGGAAAAAGAGGCGAGGGCAAGTGGAAAAAGATCAGTTTCGAACAGCTCATCGAGGAGGTCGTCGAGGGCGGGGATCTTTTCGGCGAGGGGCACGTGGACGGGCTTAGAGCCATACACTCAGACGAGCTCATCGACGAGGCAAATCCAGAATACGGCACCAAGCGCAACCAGCTTTTAAGCTTTTATCTCTACGACGGACGCTCGGATATCGTCGATCGCTTTATCAAAAAATCATTCGGCACTATAAATCACTACTCGCACGGCGGTATCTGCGGCGGCGGCTTTAGAGTGGGCGGCAAGATCGCGCACAACGCAAAAGGCTTTGCTCATACTAAGCCCGACTACGAAAACTCCAAATTTACCATCTACTGGGGCACCTCGCCGGCAAACGGCGGAAATCCATTCCAAAAGCAAGCCAAAATGGTCGCCCACGCAAGAAGTACAAACGATGACTTCAGCTATGCGGTGGTAGATCCGACGCTAACAAACGCCGTCAAATTCGCCGCCTCCGATAAAGGCCGCTGGATCGGTATAAAACCCGGCACCGACACTGCGCTTGCTATGGCGATGATACGCTGGATCATAGAAAATGAAAAATACGCCGCAAACTACCTCATGCAGCCAAATTTGGAGCAGGCAAAGCTAGCGGGCGAGATACACTGGTGCAACGCCACCCACCTAGTCATCACGCAAAAAGGCCACCCAGACTACGGCAAATTTGCGCTCGTGGGCGACGAGTGGCAGGTCTGCTCTCAAAGCGGCAAAATCCAAAGCTATAAGATAAACGAGCCGGCCAAGCTCTACTACAAGGGCAAAATTTTACTTAACGGCAAAAAAGTCGAGGTCAAAAGCTCGATACAGCTGCTAAAAGAGTCCGCCTACAAACACAGCCTCAAAGAGTACTCTAAAATTTGCGGCGTGAGCGTGGAGGATATCCTCTGGCTGTGCGAAAATTTCACCAAAAACGGCAGGCAGGTCAGCACCAACGTCCACGGCGGCATGATGCACACGCAAGCGGCGATGAGCACGTACGCGATCTTTTGCCTAAATACGCTAATGGGCACATACGGCTACAAGGGGGGCAGCATAAACGCAAGCGCGGGCACGCATGAGTTTTTAAAAGGTAGATACGATCTGGAGAGCTTCGAGGGCGCATACAAGCCAAACGGGCTAAATTTATCCCGCTCGGGCAAGTATTACGAAACGAGCTCGGAGTTTAAGCGTAAAGTCGCGGCAGGCGGCAGCGGCTATCCTGCGCAGCAGCCGTGGTATCCTATTTCGATGCCGCTGGTAAACGAAACGCTCACTAGCCATGCCGCGGGCTATCCGTACAAAGTAAAAGCGTTTATAAACTACATGACAAACGTGATGTACGGGCAGGCGGGGCTTGAGGTCGCGGTGCTTGAAGCACTAAAAGATAGCAAAAATTTACCGCTTTTCATCGGTATCGACGCCTTTATGAACGAAACTAACGCCTACGCCGACTACATCGTGCCAGACGGGGTAAATCTAGAAAACTGGGCGCTGCCAAACTCGCTTTGGGGTACGATAGCTAAAACCTCGGTCGTACGCTACCCGGCCGTCGCCGCTAAACAAGACCGCTCCGCAGACGGCACGTTAATCGACGTAGAGGCCTTTTATATCGCGGTGGCAAAGAGGCTCGGGCTCAAAGGATTTGGCAAGGGCGCCTTTAAGGACAAAGACGGAAAGCCGATGGATCTGGATACTAAAGAGCAGTATTACGCCGCGGCGCTGGCAAATTTAGCCTTTGACGGGGAGGGCGTAAAGGATATCGGTAAAGAGGATCTAAAGCTAAGTAAAATTTCAAAAACCATGAAAAAGCTAGAGCCGTTTTTAAAAGACGAGGAAAAGCCAAAAGTCGCGCACGTGCTGGCAAAGGGCGGTAGATTTGACGATTACGAGAGCGCGTACAAGGGCGATAAAATGACGGTAAAAGTGCCCGCCGCTACGCCTGCTGCGATCTACTACGAGCCGCTTGGCGGACACAGGCACTCTATCACGGGCGAGTATATGCCTGGCACGCCGACTCTAGCCCTTGCGGTCGCTAGCGACGGCACTCCGCTGGAAAAGTTTTTTCCAAAATCAGAATGGAAATACCTCGTAAGCTCGAGAAAATCAAACATCCAGCACTACTACACGATCGTTAGTCCAAAGCTACGCGCGATACATCCAAAAAATTTCGTAAGGATCGCCGAGGATATCGCAAGCGAGCAGGGTATCAAGACGGGCGACAAGGTCAAGATCACGACGCCGTACGGCTCGCAAACGGGCGAGGCCTTCGTAACAAACGGCGTAGCTAGCGGAGTCATCAGCCTCGAGCACGGATTTGGACACGATGAGTTTGGCGCCAGGGTGCATTTTATCGATGGCAAACCGGCCTTTTGGCTAGAAAGCGCGGAAAAAGGGGTAAATCACAACAAACTAGGCCTGCTAGATCCGAAGCGAAAGGGCAAATTTAGCCTAAACGACTGGCTAGTGGGCACCTGTGCTAGACAGGCGCTACCTGCAAATATCCGTAAAATCGGCTAAATTTAACGCGGCGGCTAGGGCATAGCCTGGTCGCCGCGTTAAATTTGACGTTTGGGCGGTAAATTTAAAGTAGCATAAAATTTGTCGCGGACGGCGTCAAATTTGCAGTATTTTTAAGGTAGCCTACGCAAATTTGAGGCAAATTTACCGATAAATATCTAAGCTCAAATTTAGCTCGTCAATGACGCTAAGCATCTGCCTGACGTATCTTTGTTCGCGGCGAGCTTCGTTGATATCAGGCCTCTCAAAGAGTCGTCCCTCGAAAAAATTTCTCCTACTAAAGCAAAATAGATAAAATTTGTTATCCATAAAGGCCACGCTGGGCGATTTTAGAGTGTTTTTGTAGGCTTTTAGTATATTTAGCTTGCTCATAAACGCAGGCGTGAGCAGGTACCTAGCCTCTATCTTATCAGTCGTAAAAACTCTAAAATTTTCATTAAATTTGACGTCGTCGAGCAGCTCTTTGTCGCCTAAAAATTTAGTATTGAAATCCTTACTCACAGCGACCGTTTTGCCGCAAAATTTCTTATTAAACTCGCAAACTAGCACGCTACCCTTGAAGTCCGAATACTGATCAAACGCATACTTTAGCAGGACAAACGCGGCGACGTATTTGTTATTTACGCGTGGATATTCGCGCTCATGACTGATCACCTCGCACAGGCTAAATTTGACGCCTTTATATACGCCGCGTACGCTATCTTCGCTATAAAATGTGCTCGGTCTATAAATCCCCGCCGCGTAAAATTCGCTCTGCGAGATGCCGCCGTAAGCGCTATACGTAAAGCTTTCATCTATCTCGCCGATGAGCGCGCGGACGAAAACTTCTTTGTAAAATTCGTTGTATTCGTCCTGCGCTTTGCCTATGCTTTTTAGCTTTGCAGGCACCCAAAATAGCAAGCCAAAAAACAATACAAGCAAAACCAAAGCCGCTCCGCCGTCTAGATCAAAAATCTTAAGCGACGCAAAAAATAGAGCAAAAATGCCGACGCAAAAGGCGATAAGAGTGGGTGATCCCGCCGCTGCGGCTCGGCACTCTTTTTGTTTGTTTTTGGTTAATATAAATGCTTGCGAAAGGGTCATTTGCTCGCTTTTGATTAAATTTTACGTAAATTTTGACCGAGCGCGGCTTAAAATAAAGTAAATCGGTTGGGTAAATTTGAGCGAGGATTTTTAAATTTTGAGAGATTTGGAGTCAAATTTGACTCGGCGCAAATTTTGAGTTTGGATAGCCAAATTTGCCGCCGTTTTTGAGCGTAAATTTGAAATCAAATTTGACTGAGCCCCAGAAGCAACTCGTCAAATTTGTAGGCCACAAAGCTCGCCAAATCAAAGCGACCCGCCGAAAGCTTATTACTCTGCACAGGTCACGCAGACAAAAGCTCAAATTTAAGCGGTCAAATTTAGAGATTTTCTATCACCCGCTTTGTTTCTAGCGCGATTTCTAGCTCCTCGTTAGTAGGCACGACGAGAGTTTTTACCGCTGCGTCAGGGGCGCTTAGATCGCGTATACCGCCACTAGCGGCAAAATTTAGCTCATGATCGATCTTGATGCCCATGTGCGTTAGGTCGTTGCAGATTTTCTCGCGGCTATACGGAGCGTTTTCGCCGATACCGCCAGTAAAAACGACCGCATCCACTCGGCCCAAAACCGCGTAATACGCGCCGATATACTTTTTGATACGGTAGCAAAACATCTCAAAAGCTAGATGCGCGCGCTCGTCGCCGCCTTGCATCTTGACGACCACTTCGCGCATGTCGTTTGAGCCGCAGATGCCTAGCAGTCCGCTTTTTTTGTTTAAAAATGCGTCTATGCCCTCAGCCGTGAGCTCGCCTAAATTTAAAAGATATGTAAGCACCGCAGGGTCCATATCGCCGCTTCTAGTGCCCATTATCAGGCCTTCTAGCGGGCTTAAACCCATCGAGGTATCGACGCTTTTACCCCCTTGCACGGCGCAGGCGGAGGCTCCGTTGCCTAGATGCAGCGAGATAGCGTTAAATTTCTCATACGGCACGCCTAGATGTTCGGCGGCTTTTTTGGTAACGTAGTGGTGCGAGGTGCCGTGAAAGCCGTATCTACGGATATGCAGCCTCTTACAAAGATCAAATGGCAAGGCGTAGCGGTAGGCGTACTCGGGGATAGTTTGATGAAATACGGTATCAAAAACGACGACGTGAGGCACCTTTTTGCCGCTTCCGTTTTTGTCCGTTTCTTGCATAGCATTTTTTATACCCGCTAGGTGGCCCGGGTTGTGAAGGGGCGCTAGCACGGAGTTTTGCTCGATTTTGGCGATCACGTCTGGGGTAACTAGAGCCGAGTCGCTAAAGCTCTCGCCGCCGTGCACGATGCGGTGTCCGATACCGTCTAGCTCGCTAAAATCATGCAGGATATCTGAGCTAACAAACAGCCGCCTCATCGCCTCAAGCCCCTCGTGGTGGTCTTTTAGCGGAGCGCGCTCCTCGTAAATTTTATCCGCGCTAACGTCTTTTAGCTTGGCATAGGAGCTTGCTTCGCCGATCTTTTCGACTAGGCCGCTAGCGATGACGCGGTTATCGCCCATATCGAAAAGCTGAAATTTAACCGACGAGCTGCCTGAGTTTAAAACCAAAATTTTCACTATTTTTCTCCTTCGTTTGCGGCTTGTATCGCGCTTATTAGGACGGTATTTACGACGTCTCCCACGCCGCATCCGCGACTTAGGTCGTTTACCGGTTTTTTTAGACCTTGCAAGATCGGTCCGACGGCGACGCAGTTTGCGCTTCGTTGCGCGATTTTATAGCCGATATTGCCCGCGTTTAAATTTGGAAATACAAAAACGTTCGCGCGGCCTGCTACGTCGCTGTTTGGCAGCTTTTTGCGCGCTACTACGGGGTCTATGGCCGCATCGTACTGCACGGGAGCTTCGATTTTTAGGGCGGGATTTAGCTCGCGCGCTATCTCGCCGGCACTCCTAACCAGGTCTATATCCGCTCCGCTGCCGCTATCTCCGCTAGAGTAGCTTAGCATCGCTACTCGCGGCTCCAGTCCGAACGCGCGCGCCGTATCCGCCGAGGCTAGAGCGATTTGCGCTAGTTGCCGGGCATCCGGATTTGGGTTTATCGCGCAGTCGGCGTAGATCAGGATCTCCTCCGCAAAGCACATTATAAACGAGCTTGAAACTAGCGGGCTATCAGGGCGGGTTTTGATGATCTGAAGAGCGGGGCGGATGGTGTGCGCCGTGGTCGTGTTTGCGCCGCTCACCATGGCGTCTGCTAGGCCTTCTTGCACCAGCATCGTGGCAAAGTACGTCCTATCTCGCACGAGCTCGCGAGCCTGCTCCATGCTTACGCCCTTGCTTTTGCGAGCCTCAAAAAGCGCGGTGGTTAGGCGATCTGCGTACTCGTTTTTTTCTAAATTTATAAATCTCGCGTCGCTTAAATTTACGCCGAGCTTCTCCGCGTCAAATTTAACCTCGTTTTCGTCGCCCAAAAGGATCAAATTTACCGCGCCGCTTTTTAGTAAAATTTCGCTCGCTCTTAGTATCCGCTCGTCTTCGCTTTCTGTCAAAACGACGGTTTTTTTATCTTTTGCGGCGAGTTTAAATAGCGAGTTTTCAAAGCGCAGAGGCGTGATGATATCTTGCTTTGCATTTAAAATTTCATCCAAATTTCCGCTTACGATTAGCTTTGAGTTTCGCGTAAAAAAGCTCAAATTTTCGCGGCAAAAAACGGGAACGTTTAAATGTCTAGCGATTTGTAAATTTAGTTCTATTTCACCGATATTTGCTATGCTTTGCGCTGGTTTAACGAGCACGAAATCAGCGCTCCCCGCTAGGCGGTCAAATTCGTTTACCGCGCTTTTAAAAAACTCATGCTCGCTACCGTTTTCAAAAGCTTTCAGAGCATTTTCTAGTCCGTAAAAATCATTGACGGGGTCAAAAACGGCTACATTTTTAAATTTTGTTGATATAATTTCGTAAATTTCTTGAAAATTCGCGCCAAGCGCAAGGATAGAATCGGCCATAATTTTCCTTTTGGAACTTGATTTGCTTATTTTATCGTAAAATTTTCACTTTAAGGTAAAGCGTGAGAAAAAATATTTACTTTTGCGCCCTTGCAGCAGCGTTTTTGAGCGGGTGCTTGCCTAGCGCCGATCCTCGCATAGACATGAAGCCGCCCGTTTACGTCGAGCAGCTTCCCGCCAAGCAGGTCAATAACCAACCAAACGCGGGCAGTCTTTTTGGTCGCGGCGACAACCCGCTTTTTGCCGACCGCAAGGCGATGAACGTAAACGACATCGTAACCGTAGTCATCAGCGAGCGCGCCAACCAAAGCTCCAGCGGTAAGCACGACACGAGCAAAAACAGTGCGATAAGCCTCGGCGGAGGGATATTTAGCGCGGGCTCCGCGCCGCTATCTACGCTGGCCACTCAGCTAAACAAAGCCGGCGATATCGGCTTTAGCGCTGGCAATAAAAACGAATTTACGGGTGCTGGATCTAGCGTGCGCGCAGAGGCCTTTACGACTACGATTTCAGCGCGCATCATCAAGGTGCTAGAAAACGGCAACTACTTTATCGAGGGTTCGCGCGAACTGCTCATAAACGGCGAAAAGCAGATCATGCAGCTTAGCGGCGTGATCCGTCCGTACGACATCTCAAACGCCAACGAGATCGACTCGCGCTACATCGCCGACGCCAAGATCTTATATAAAACCGAAGGCGACGTGGATAGGGCGACGAGGAAGCCGTGGGGGACGAAGCTTATGGAGGCGATCTGGCCTTTTTAGTCTCTTTTGCTTTTTGGCGGCTTGTCTTTTTGCCCTATACGTCGTTGCTTTTAAATTTGGCTCGGTCATTACCGACGAGGTAACTCCCGTCGCCAAATTTAAAAGCGCCTCGT
>NZ_CALHXD010000147.1 GCF_938040115.1 uncultured Campylobacter sp.
GGCGGCCACTGCTGTAAGGGCAGCGACGTCATCGATATGGTGCGCTCTCACTGCCGCGTAAAATACCCGATGAAAAAAGCAGGCGGCAAATGGAAACGCATCAGCTACAAAGAGGCTCTCGACGAGATCGGCGCCAAACTAAAGGCGTATCGCGAAAAAAATCCGGAGCAAGTAATGTTTCTAGGCTCTGCAAAAGATTGCAACGAACAAAGCTATTATATAAGCAAATTCGTAGCGATGTTCGGGACTAATAACCTAGATCACCAAGCACGTCTTTGACACAGCTCTACAGTCGCCGGTGTGGCGAATACTTGGGGTTACGGAGCTATGACAAATCATCTTGGAGATATCCAAAACGCGAAGTCTATCTTTATAATCGGCGCAAATCCGGCTGTAAACCACCCGGTCGGCTTTAGGCATTTTCTAAAAGCGAAGGAAAATAACGGCGCAAAGCTAATCGTGGTCGATCCAAGATACACGAGAACTGCGGCTAAGGCTGATTATTTCGCTCAAATTCGCACCGGCACGGATATACCTTTTATGTACGGCATGATGAATATCATATTTCAAAACGGCTGGGAAGATAAGGAATTTATAAACGACCGCGTCTACGGTATGGATCTGATCCGCGAAGAAGCTGCCAAATGGACGCCTGAAGTCGTAGCAGATGTTTGCGGGATCAAAAAAGAGACGCTTCTTGAGATAACCGAAGTTTACGCTAAAAATCGCCCGGGATCGGTCGTTTGGGCGATGGGTCTAACTCAGCACACCATAGGCAGCTCAAATACCCGTATCGCTCCGATCCTGCAACTAGTGCTAGGAAATATGGGTGTTAGCGGCGGCGGCTGTAATATCCTTCGCGGCCACGACAACGTTCAAGGCGCGACGGATATGGCGAATTTGCCGACCGAGTTACCCGGATACTATCCAAAAAACGAAGCCAACTGGAAATACTTCGCTAAGATGTGGAAGGTTGATTTTGAATGGCTCCAAAAGAATTTCGTTAAGCCTGAAATGATGTTTAAACCCGGATTTACGCTATCAAAATGGTGGGCGGGCGTGCTTGACGGTAAAAACGGCAACGAAGCCGTAGATAATGCCGGCGACAGTATAAAAGCCTTAGTAGTAATCGGCAACGGTATCACCTCTACCGCGCAACAAGTAAAAGTAAAAGAGGGCCTAGATGCGCTTGAGCTTTTGGTTCTAGTAGATCCTTTCGTAAACGATGCCGGCGTGATAACTGACAAAAAAGACGACGTCTACATACTGCCTGCGGCGACGCAGTTTGAAACCAGCGGTACGGTTGTAGCGACAAACCGCAGCGGCCAGTGGAGAAGCCAGGTCGTAGAGCCTTTGTTTGAGAGTATGCCGGATCACGAAATTTTGTTTGAGCTTGCCAAAAGGCTAGGCTACTATGACGAGCTAACGCGCACGATCAGAGATGCCGAAGGTAAGATCGAGTGGCCTGAGGTCGCTACGCGCGAGATCGCAAATATAATAAAAACTATCGGCATGACGGGTTGGACTCCGGAAAGGCTCAAAAAGCACCAAGAAAACTGGGATAAATTTGACGAAAAAACAAGTCTAGGAAAACCGGGCACCGTAGTCGAAGGCGAGTACTACGGTCTGCCGTGGCCTTGCTGGACGGAGGATCATCCGGGTAGCCCGATACTTTACGATATAAACAAATCCGTTAGGCAAGGCGGTATGGGTTTTAGAAACCGCTTCGGCTTAGAGCATAACGGAGTTAGCCAATTAGCCGCAGACGGTAGCGCGCCCGTAGATTCGTTTGTCAAGGGCGGATATCCGGAGATCAAAAAAGATAACATCGAAAAGGTGCTAGGCATCACGCTAACCGAGGATGAAAAGGCTAAAATAGGCGGCAGCTGGATACATGACGATAGTAATATCATCGCTAAAAAATGCATGGAGAAAAACATCGCTCCGTACGGCAACGCGCGAGCTAGGACGATCGTTTGGACTTTTGCGGATCAAATTCCTCTTCACAGAGAGCCGCTGCATACGCCTAGATTTGATCTAGCGCAGAAGTATCCGAGCTTTGAGGATAAGAAACTTCAAAACCGCGTCGATACAAAATTTAAATCCGTCCAGCTAGCAAAGGACTACTCAAAAGAATTTCCTATTATCCTCACGACGGCTCGCCTCGTAAATTTTAGCGGCGCGGGCATGGAGACGAGAGCTAGTATGTATCTAAGCCGCTTGACGCCTGAGATGTTTGCGGATATCCACCCTGAACTTGCGGCTAAACACGGCATTAAAAACTGGGATTTCATCTGGGTTCATTCGCCTGAAGGTACTAAGGTTAAGGTGCGCGCCAGAGTGGTACCGTCCGTTAAACCCGACACCATCTTTATGCCGTTTCATTATGCGGGTTATATGCAAGGCGTTGATATGACGGGTAATTTCCCGGAAGGCACCAAGCCTTATGCGGTAGGCGAGAGCGCAAATACCGTCACTAACTACGGATATGATATAAACACTCAGATTCCTGAAACCAAAAGCGGTCTATGCCGCATAGAAAAGGCGTAAAATGAGCGAATTTAACGATAACAATAGACTTAAATTTTACTGCGACGACGATAGATGTATCGACTGTAACGGCTGTGCGGTGGCTTGCGACGAGGCTCACGAGCTGCCTCTTGGCATCCGCCGCCGCCGCGTCATCACGCTAAACGAAGGCGTACCTGGTAAGGAAATATCAACCTCGATAGCCTGCATGCACTGCGAGGACGCTCCGTGCTCGCTGGTTTGCCCGGTTGATTGCTTTTATATCAGGAGCGATGGTATCGTGCTACACGACAAAGATATCTGCATCGGCTGCGGATACTGTCTATACGCGTGTCCGTTCGGCGCGCCTCAGTTTCCGCGCGAGGGAGTGTTTGGCGCCAAAGGTTCGATGGATAAGTGCACGATGTGCGCAGGCGGTCCGCTACCGACAAATAGCGAAGCCGAGCGCGAAGAGTACGGCCAGGATAGAATTTCCGAAGGCAAAGTGCCGGTTTGTGCCGCAATGTGCTCGACAAAGGCGCTGCTAGTAGGCGAATCTGCAATGATAGAGAAAATCTATGGCGACAGAGTCAAGGCTCGCGGCTACGGCTTTAAAGACCTAAAACAAACTCCGACCTGGAAGCTTGCTTATTACGCGGGCGACAGGCTAAAATACAGCTTCTAAATTTATCCGCTCCGCTCGCTTTGGCGGGGCGAACTATAACACCAAATTTGACGCGGTTTGTCTGCGTCAAATTTGACTCAGATTTAAATCCTGCTAGGCTCAGTTTTAAAACTTTATCAAATTTGTCCAACTTCGGCTTTTTAAATTTAATCAAATTTTGCGCGAACGGTTTATTAAATTTGAGTGTTAAATTTGAAATAAAAAAGTAGGTAAAATTTAAGTAGAAAAAGGGCGGTCTCCCGCCCTAAATTTACGCTCTAACAGGCGATAAATACGGATTTGCCGAGTGCATCGACATCTCGTTTTGCTCTCTAAATTTGATAAATTCCTCTTCGCTTAGACGCCTGATATTTGCTATCGTCATCTTTAGCGGCGTGAT
>NZ_CALHXD010000148.1 GCF_938040115.1 uncultured Campylobacter sp.
CCCCTTTTGAAATCTATTATACCTCACAAACACTATTATAGCAATAAAATAATTGCAAAATGTGATAAAAATAAGAGAAAATGCTTGTTTTCTCGCTATGTTCATAGAAAAAAAATCAGCAAAGGCTTAAAATCAAAGCAGCATAACTCATCAAAAATAACCAAAAAAAGAGCTTCGTTTAAATTTAGCTGATTTTTACCCACATTAAACACAATTACAACCCAATCCAAAAAAAGCGGCGTGGATTTACTGTCTCATCTTTCTGCCAATCAGCGCAAAAATCACGATCACGCCGGCGATCATCAACCCAGCCTTCACGTAAAACGCTCTTCTCTCGCGCACGGCTTCGGGCGAGCTGGTTTTGAGCCGCACCTTGACGCTCATGCCGCCCGCTACGATGCTTAGCGTATCGCCCACCATGCCTTTTAGCTTCACGCTTAGCGTGTTTGTGCCGCTTTGCGCGACCGTAGGCGTCATAAAGCCCGAGGCCTTGTAAGAGTAGCGCGTCATGAGGTCGTTGCAGTCTTTGGGGCGGAAAAATATCTCGTAGGTCTTATCCGCATCCACGCCCAGCACGTCGCCGTCGCGCGCGTCAAAATACGGATTTTGCGGAGTTTTGGTTTTAAAGCTCCATTTTATCTGCTTTACCTGAGCGCCCGCGCTTTGGGTGTTTTGATTTCGCGCACCTGCTTGCTCATAGCTAAAAACCGCCTCATACTGCGCGCCAAAGTCAAAAACCTCGCGCGAAAAAACCGCAAACTGCTTGGACGAAAATTTGGAGTTTATGTCGTTGGTGCTCGTGATGACGTGCAAATTTTGGATCTTTTGCCCGTCTTTAAATATCTCAAAATCTTTAAATTTTACATCGCCAGCGTTTGCGTTAAACTCGATACTAACGGGGTTTGCCGTGATCTTGCACTCGGGAAATGGGTCCGGGATCTCGCCGCTAAAATAGGGCGTCACCGCAGTAGCGTCCGGGAATTTGACGTAGGGCTTCATTGAGCCTGTGAAATTGTCAAATTTGGCATCTTTGATTTTTAGATTTTTATCAGCGCAGACATTTGTATAAAACCGTCCCGCGCCCGTATCGCTAGCACCTTTAGCGCAAAAGCCGTTTAACCGCGAGTTGCCCATCTCAAAGACGAAGGCGTTAAATTTGTCTTTGGACGCGAGCGCGTAGCCGACCTCATCGACGCTCAAATTTAAAAACGCAAAGCGGTGATAGATCGCCGCAAACAGCCCATCCACCGCATCTTTAAAG
Source organism: uncultured Campylobacter sp. (assembly GCF_938040115.1). Lineage (GTDB taxonomy): Bacteria > Campylobacterota > Campylobacteria > Campylobacterales > Campylobacteraceae > Campylobacter_A. The sequence goes on from NZ_CALHXD010000148.1 coordinate 1,262, forward strand.
TCGCTTTTATAAGCGATATTTTCAAGCACTAGGGTTGATTTGTAGCCCACGGCTAGGGCTCTATCGGCTGGAGTCGCGCCGCTAAATTTCACCCGTCCGGCCGCCTCGTCGTGCCCCATATATTCGTTTTGGGCACTATACTCGGCATGATTTTTAGCCGCCTGGCTTAAAATTTGATTTGGTTTTAGGGAGGAGAGTCCGGAGCCGCGGCGGTACTCGTTTAGATACGCGACTGCATCGGAGTCAGGAACAAAAGAAAACTCGGGCTGCTTGGCGGACTTTAGCGCGGAGCTTTGACTCTGCCCGCCAAAGATATCGCAACCCGAGAGAAAAAAGGCGCAGGCTAAAAGGCCGAATTTAAGCCCGCGTTTTACAGAGTAAATTTTCAACCAGCGCCCTTTAAATTTAAGCCTTAGGGCCGGCTTTTGCGTATTCTACGCCCTCTTTTACGTCCTCGTAGCGTTTGAAATTCGCCTCAAACATGCTCGCTAGCTTATCGCGAGTAGCGACATATTCGCTCTTATTTTCCCACGTGTTGATAGGATTTAGCAGCTTTGTCTCGACGCCTGCGAGCTCTTTTGGGATCGCTAGATTAAATTTCTCAAAATTTTCAAATTCGCACTTTTTGATACTGCCGTCCAGGATCGCGTTTATGCATGCCCGAGTGGCTTTGATGCTCATTCGCTTGCCCACGCCGTATGCGCCGCCGCTCCAGCCGGTGTTTACGAGATAGACGCTGACATTATGCTTGTCGATCTTTTCGCCCAGAAGCTTAGCGTAAACGGTCGGGTGCAGCGGCATAAACGGCTCGCCGAAACACGCGCTAAAGGTCGCCACGGGCTCGGTGATACCGCGCTCGGTGCCCGCGACTTTGGCCGTGTAGCCGCTTAGGAAATAATACATCGCCTGCTCTTTGGTTAGCTTTGCGACCGGAGGCAAAACGCCGAATGCATCGGCTGTTAGGAAGATGATATTTTTCGGATGGCCGCCTGCAGAGCTTGGTTCGTAGTTATCGATATGATAGATCGGGTAGCTAACGCGGGTGTTTTCGGTCTTGCTGCCGTCTTTGTAGTCCACGACGCCAGCCTCATCCGCGACCACGTTTTCAAGCAGCGCGTCGCGTTTGATCGCGGCGTAAATTTCAGGCTCGCTGCTCGGGTCTAAATTTATGCACTTCGCGTAGCAGCCGCCCTCGAAGTTAAATATCCCCTCATCGTCCCAGCCGTGCTCATCATCGCCTATTAGCTTGCGGTTTGGATCGGTCGATAGCGTCGTTTTGCCCGTGCCGCTTAGGCCGAAAAATAGCGCCGTGTCGCCATCTTTGCCCACGTTTGCCGAGCAGTGCATAGACATCTTGCCCGCAAGCGGCAGCCAGTAGTTCATCATCGAGAAAATGCCCTTTTTCATCTCGCCGCCGTACCATGTGCCGCCGATAACCGCGACGTTTTCCTCGACGTTAAAGATAACGAAAACGTCGGAGTTTAGCCCCTGCTCTTTGCACTCTTCGTTTTTGCATTTGCACGCGTTGTAAACGACGAAATCGGGATGAAATTCCGCTAGCTCGCTCTCGCTTGGGCGGATGAACATATTTTTTACGAAATGCGCCTGCCACGCGACTTCGGTTACGAAACGCACGTTTTTGCGGCTGGATTTGCTAGCGCCGCAAAATGCGTCTTGGATAAAGATTTCCTTGCCGCTTAGCTGGGCTTTTGCTTTAGCTAAAAGCTTATCGAAAAGCTCTTTTGAGATAGGTTGATTTATCTTGCCCCAGGCGATGTATTTTTGGCTCGGATCTTGTTTTACGAAGTACTTATCCTTTGGGCTACGACCTGTAAATATGCCCGTGTCCACCATAAATGTGCCGTTACTGCTAACGCGTCCCTCGCCCATCGCCTTTTCAAGCTCGAAAAGCTCGTCGTAACTTAGGTTATGATTGATTTTTTTGATATCTTTAAGACCTAGTTTATCCAGATCGTTCGGAGTTGTCATTTTGCGTCCTTTTTAAATTAAATTTTGATAAAAGATT
>NZ_CALHXD010000149.1 GCF_938040115.1 uncultured Campylobacter sp.
AGACGAGGCGGAAATGAGCCGAGCGAGGGCGCATACAAGTAGTATGTAACCGAGCTTCGGCGAAATTTCTAACGAAGTATAAACCAAAAAGACAAGCCGCCGTTATTGCTCCGCGATTTGCACCTTTTTCTTGCACTTCGTACACTCGTGAAACGTCCCTTTTTTTAGCTCTTTTTTGATCATATCGCCGCCGCATTCGTCGCATTTTTCGGCGACCGGCTCGTAGTTTGAGACGAAGTCGCATTTGGGGTAGTTTGCGCAACCGTAAAATTTACCTCTGCGGCTGATGCGCTCGACGATATCGCCGCCGCATTTTGGACACGGCACGTCGATCTTTTTGAGCTCTTTTTTCGGTTTTGTCGCCGCTTCGCCTTCCTGCGTGCCTTGCCCTTCCTTTGCGATATTGCGCGAGTATTTGCATTTTGGGAAATTTCCGCACGCGATAAACTCGCCGTAGCGTCCCTTCCGCAGTAGTAGTTCGCCGCCGCATTCAGGGCACTTTTCGCCGATAGGGGTGGCGACTTTTTGGCTTTTTATGCCCGTTTTGCCAGCTGAAATTTTATCTATAAACGGATGATAAAAATCGCTCAAAAGCTTTTGCCAGTCGGCTTTGTCTTCGGCGACGTGGTCGAGCTTTTCTTCCATATTTGACGTAAATTCGCTATCTACGATATCGCTAAAATGCTCCTCCAAAACGCCCATCATCGTAAAGGCGATCTCGTTTGGCACGAGCTGCTTTTTCTCGACCTTGACGTAGTCGCGGGAGGTTAGTAGCGAGATGGTCGGCGCGTAAGTGCTAGGGCGCCCTATGCCTAGGCTTTCTAGCTTTTTAACGAGTCCGGCCTCCGAGTAGCGAGACGGCGGTTCGGTGAAGTGCTGCGAGCTTTTGATGCTTTGCAGGCTCATCTCGTCGCCGATTTTTAGGTCGGGCAAAATTTTATCCTTATCCATATCGCCGTAAACGCGGTAAAATCCGTCAAACAGCACCTTGCGGCCGCTTATTTTAAACTCGCCCTTTGCGCCCGCGACGAATACGTTTTGCGTTTGGCTCACGCTAGCGCTCATCTGGCAGGCTAAAAAGCGGTTGTAGATGAGCGTGTAGAGGCGTAGCGCGTCTTTTTCTAGATATTGCGCGGCGATAGCTGGCGTGAAGCTAAGATTGGTCGGGCGGATCGCCTCGTGGGCTTCTTGCGCGCCTTTGCTTTTGGTTGCGTAAATTTTAGCCTTTGCCGGCAAGTAGCGTTCGCCGTACTCTTTCTCGATCGTCTCGCGCGCGGCAGCTACGGCCTCTTTGGCGAGATTTAGGCTATCCGTTCTCATGTAGGTTATCGCGCCCATGAAGCCCTGATGCGTCTGCACGCCCTCGTATAAATTTTGCGCGATCATCATCGTTTTTTTCGGGCTAAAGCCTAGGCGGTTGCTCGCGCTTTGTTGTAGCGTCGAGGTCATAAAAGGCGGCGCGGGCTCGGTTTTGCGCTCTTTGCTCTCGATCTCGCGGACGCTAAATTTGTCATTTTTTAGATTTTCTACTATAAATTTGGCTCTATCGCCGTTTGTTATCGTGAGCTTTTCTATCTTTTGCGCTTCAAATTTAACCAGCTCGGCGTCGAGGTCTTTTTTGAAAACCGCGTCGATACTGTGGTATTCGATCGGTTTAAAGTCGCGAATCTCGCGCTCGCGGTCTACGATTATTTTTAGAGCGGCGCTTTGTACGCGTCCTGCGCTTAGCCCTTTTTGGATTTTTAAATTTAATAGCGGCGAGAGCTTGTAGCCAACGATTCGGTCTAACAGGCGGCGGGCTTGCTGTGCGTTTACGCTATCCATATTTATCGTGCGAGGGTTTTTTAAAGCGGCTTCGATGGCGCTTTTGGTGATCTCGTGAAACACGATGCGAGGCAGGCTCTCGGGCTTTTTGCCGATGGCTGCGGCGATGTGGTAGGCGATGGCCTCTCCTTCGCGGTCCTCATCGGTTGCGAGGTAGATTTGGTCGGCGTTTTTGGCTAGTTCTTTGATCTCTTTTACGATCGCGGAGTGATCGGCGCTTATTTTGTATTCGGGAGTAAATTTTTCGCCCTCGATCTTGATGCCAAATGCCGTCTTTGGCAGATCTCTTATGTGGCCTTTTGATGCGATGACGTCGTAGTCTTTGCCTAGAAAGTTTTTTATCGTTTTGGCTTTCGCGGGAGATTCCACGATGATTAAGCTTTTCATTAATATAGCCTTTTTAATTTTTTGCGGTAATTGTAGCAAAAAATTTAAACTAATGGCATTAATTTATCGTTTGAATTTAAATTTGACTTGGAAAAGTGGGATAAAATTTGGAGCAAAAAGTCGAGCGGGTAAAACTCGACTTTAAAATTCACTTCTAAAGAGCAGGCGTCAAATTTGGCGCCTACATTAACCATTATTTTTGGAGATGTCTTAACTATTGGTGTTTGGGTTTTTGAAATTTAAGACCGCCGAAGCGGCCTTAAAGTGTTAACTACTGAAGTAGTCTTAAAACGTTTTGCTGAACAGAGTTAGCTTGGCTCATAGCATAACTTCCTGACTGAGCAAGGATGTTAAACTTAGAGAAGTTTGCTGACTCGGCAGCGAAATCAACGTCTCTGATTTGAGATTCGGCTGATTTTACGTTTACTTGAGTAACTGTGATGTTGTTTACGGTTGCAACAAGTTGATTTTGAACAGAACCTAGGTCTGAGCGGATCTGGTCAAGTGTTTTTTGAGCAGACTCAGCGATATCCATAACAGCCATCGCACCGCGTAGAGTCATAACGCCTGCTGATTGAGCAGAAGTCATTACGCCGTTACTCATTCTTTGGAAGCCCATAGCAGCAGCTATGTCTGGATCTAGCTGACCTCTGATATCTCTTAGAGCTACTGACTGCTGGTTACCGCCCTGGCTGTTAGCAGTTTTACTAAACGCTACAGATAGGTCTCCTGTACCTGCGCCTGTTGAAACCTTGATATCGCGACCGTCTAGGCGAACTAGGTTTAGGCGTCCGATGAACATAGATGTTCCTCTTTTACCGCCTAGGCCGGCACTTACTTTGTCGCCTGAGATTTTTATAGCTCTACCGTCGCGGCTAGTTAGTACCATTCTGCCTTCTGTGTTTACAGAAGCTTCTACGCCCGTTTGGTCTTTAACTTTGTTGATAGCATTTACCAAAGCATTGTTTTTATCGCCTGCTTTTACTTCTAGGTCGCCGATTTTTACGCCGTTTATGACAAGGCTTAGGATCTGACCGCCGCTGATAGCTTTACTAGATACCCATGTGGTATCAAACGTAGCTCTAACGCCTGTTCTATCGGTTACTTTATTGATATTTTCAGCTAGTGCGCCTACGCCTTTACCTAGACCGGTTGAAATTGTAGCCGCAGCTACTTTTACGTTGTTTATACCGTCTACGTTTAGGAAAGTAAGGCTAACTACGCCTGCAAATGTCAATAGCTTAGAGCTCTCAAATCTTGTTAGACCGATCTTATCCGACGTAGTAGCGCCGATAGAAGCCTTAACGGTTTGGTTTGAGTAAGCGCCGATTTGGAACTCTTTGTTAGAGAATGTTCCGTTTAGTAACTGCTGACCATTGAAAGACGTAGTATTACCGATGTTGTCTAGCTCTTCCATTAGGCGAACGATATCGGCTTGTAGCGCTTGACGAGAATCTGCTGTTTGACCGTCTTGAGCTGATTGAGTAGCTTTTACTTTGATAGTATCAAGGATTTTTAGCTGCTCGTCCATAGCTTTATCCGCTACTTGGATGATACCGATAGCGTCGTTACCGTTTGCGATAGCTTGGCCAAGCGCGCTAGCTTGAGAGCGAAGGCTATCAGCGATAGCAAGACCAGAAGCGTCATCTGCTGCAGTTTGGATTCTCAAACCTGAGCTAAGTTTACCCAAAGAAAGAGAAAGGTTGCGGTTGTTACCGACTGCGTTTGCGTGTGTGTTTAGAGCGTTGATGTTCGTGTTAATACGAAAACTCATTGTAAATCCTTTTAAAGTTTAATTACGACTTCTTGTCGTTCAAAAACTATATCGGACGAAATCAAAAAAACTTTAGGGGTAGAGGTAAAATTTTTTTATTTTTTTCAAATTTGATTGAGA
>NZ_CALHXD010000150.1 GCF_938040115.1 uncultured Campylobacter sp.
TAAGGGGGAAGGGAGCGACTTCGTAATTCAAGCCCCTTCCCCCTTAACAAGAAAGGTTGATTTGCGCAAAAGCTTAATGCACAACACCAAATTTAACCAAAACCAAATTTAGCATTTTCAGGGTACGGGTCTCGGCGAGTAAATTTTACGTTTTTACGTCAAGCGAGCGATATCGGCGATTAAGCCGTGAAAACGCAAAGCCGCTAAAATTTGATAGAATTAGCAAAAAAGGTAAAAATGAAAACGAAATTGTTTTTATCGCAGCTGGCTGCGCTAGTCGTCGTTGCGGCGATATTTTACGCCAGCTACGGCGCTACAAACGCCCTCGCGAGCGCTCGCGCAAACGTGCCCGAGATCTATTTCGCGTGGGAACGCGCGCTGCCGTTTTGGGCGTGGAGCATCGTGCCGTACTGGTCGCTAAATTTACTCTACGCGCTTGGATTTTTTCTCTGCCGTGACGCCGGGGAGCTCGCGCGCTACGTTACGCAGCTGCTGGCCGCGCAGGTGATCGCGACGCTATTTTTTATCGCCTTTCCTCTGCAAATGTCGTGGGAAAAGCCTGCGGTTTCGGGCTTTAGCGGCTTTTTGTTCTCAAGCCTCGCCGCCTTTGACCTCCCGTTTAATCAAGCCCCGTCGCTACACATCATGCTTTGCGTCGTCGTGGGCGCATTTTACCTTCGCAAGGTGCGCGCGGTTTGGCTTAAAGTGGCGCTTGCGGCGTGGTTTGCGCTCATCGGCCTTAGCGTGCTGACCACGTATCAGCACCATTTCATCGACATTCCGACGGGATTAGCCGCCGGCTGTTTTGTGCTGCTCATTCGTCCGATGGATGGCGAGCCGACTAGGCTTGCTATGGCCGCGGAGGCTGCGCGCTACAAATGGGCGGCTCTGTATCTGGGGCTTGCGTTTTTGACGCTTTTTGCGGCGATTGCGGGAGCTAAAATTTGGAGCTCGTGGGCGCTGTGGCTGTCGTGGGCGAGCCTTAGTTTTGCGCTGGTTGCTTGCGGTTACGCGTTTTTGGGTGCGGGAGTTTTTGCCAAAAACGGGCAAGGCAAACACGCCGCCGCGGTTAAAGCCTTGCTCTTTCCCTATCTTTGCGTCGCGCGACTAAATGCGCTTTTTTGGCTACGCGGACGCCGGCTTTCAGACGAGATTTTGCCGGGGCTGTATCTTGGCTCGGTTAAGCAGGCGGGCAAATTTGACGCGGTGCTTGACTGCGCGGCCGAGTTTGAGCGGCCTGGCGGCGCGCAAATTTATGCGAGCGTGCCTATGCTAGATATGATAACGCCGAGCGTAGACGAGCTAAAACGCGGCGCGGACGAACTTGAGCGGCTCGTAAAAAGGGCTCTTTGCGTCGGCGAAAATTTGCCGCGAAAGGCGGAGCTGGGATCAAATTTTGGCGCCGAAGCGGGTTGTGCGCACGGGCGAGATTTTAAATTTCATGAGCAAGCGAGCTCGCGGGTAAATTTGCAAACGTGCGGCTCGGCAAACGAAAGCAAGATCGCCGAGGTTGGGCAAATTCTCACGGGTTCAAACGAACGAGCCGCCGAGCAAAACGATAAAAAGGTGCTGGTCTGCTGCGCGCTGGGCTACGGCAGGAGCGCGTCGGTGTTGCTCGCTTGGCTTGTGATTTACGCGGGACTAGGATTTGACGACGCGCTAAATTTGTTAAAATCTCGCCGCGAAAAGATCGCAGTCGCTAGCTCGCTGCGCGAGCGGATAGCGCGGCTAGCCGCAGAAGCCCGCGCAAATTCGAAAGCGGAGTAAAGAAGCGGCAAATTTAAGCGCGAAATAGGCGCAGGCCAAATTTGATCAAGTCCGGCTTGAGGGATTAAATTTAAAAAATCTGTCGGCTGGAAACAAGCGGCATTGCAAAATTCTCGGCGAAAACGAACGAAAATTTAACCAAACGCCCAAAATAAGGAGAGAAAATGACGAATGCGGAGCAAAGCAAAAAAGCGGCGCAAGACGGGGAGCGGGAATACCGTCAAAGGACGAACGATAGGGCTTTGGCGCTGGTTACGGCTAGATTTTTAGCGACGCATAGGCTGTTTTTCTTGTTAAATTTACTTCAGCTGGCCGTCTGCCTTCGCATTTTTGCAAATTTTGCCGTTGTTGCGGGCTTTTTGGCGGCTTTTGCGGTGTTATTTTATCTGCATGTTAGGCTGCATTTTGACACGCTTATATTTAAGGATTTTGCGGAGGGGAGGCTTGATTGCGGTAAATTTGATGCGGCGCTTTTAGAGCTAAATTTAACTAGCAAACTGCCTAAAATCCGCGATATGAAAAGTCGTTGCGCTGGAGCCATTCGGCTATATAAACTAACGGCCGCGCTTAGTTCGGCGCTTATTTTAGCGGCCTTAGCGATGCGTTATTTGGACTAAATTTACGGCGGAGAAACGGGCTTTATCGGCGGTTAGACGCAAGTTTGCAAACGACCGGGCGGGTAAGGCCAAGACAAAACGCCGCCTGATAAATGAAACGCTAAGCGCGATAAACCCCGCGTTAAGACGCGACTGCAAATTTAGATAAAAGCGCTCAAGCAAACGACGAATGCGCGCCCGAGTTTTGAGCGCCCCGCCAAAGAGAGTAAGGTAAAACAAAGCCTCGCCGATACGTTTTTTGGCAAATACGAGCGAGCCTAACGCCCTAAATTTAACCGCCCGGCAAACGCGAAACCAGGCAAGCGAGCAAAATTCGGCTATGGGCGGCGAAAATTTATAGCCTGATTTAAGCTAAGGTAAATTTACGCCAAAGTCACGCGGTCGCCAAACTCCCAAAAAGCCGGTAAATTTAAGCTAAAACGAAAGCGTCATGCAGGCTAAACCCGCTTATTTGCTGCGATAAAAACGCGTCCAAAATATCGCGAGAGAAAAATAGCCCCATGCCGTTTATATGAAACGCCTTATCTTCTATTTTTTGCGATAGCGATATTTTTCTAGGGACGATTTGCGTCATTAAGTCGCCATATTCGTCTGGGGCGTCAATGCTTCTTACGATATCGATAAATTTTCCTTGCTCTTTATCATAATCTTGATATACAAAAATAGACTCGGGAAAATTTACGATATTAACGCCGTATTTGGGGAAACTAACCGCGAAATATTTACCGCTCCAGCCGTCAATTTCGACGGGTACTTTTATCAGATTATTAATCTTAAAGGATTTGATGACGTCTGCTGCTTTTTGCGAAATCAAAAAATCCAAATCAAAAATACCCGAGTCGCAAGAAACGATATCGGTTTGTTTTGCTCGTTTTAGCGCAAACGCTTTAACGCATTCGTCTTTAAATGCGGATAAATTTAGCGGATTCGTAAAAACGTCCGCAAATTTGTCTTTGACGTCTTTAGAGGGAAAGGATTTGGCGTCTATAAACTCCGTCTGATATAGGCCGTTTCTAACGCCGATTACCGCCGGTTCGCAGCTGGTTCTTATTTCTTGCAGCAAGTCTATCCTTTGCTCGTTAAATTTACTAATATCGTAGGCGTCTTATCAGCCGATAAGCGCGTATTTACGGCTTCTAGGGCTAATAAAAATTTGCGTCTCAAATCGTTTGATGCTTTAGATAAATTTCTAACGTTTAATAAAAGGCATTCGTCATCGTTTAAAGAGTAGCGAGTCATGGGCTCTTCGTCCCCAAATGTTCTTAAATCAGATAAGCAATCTATCAAAGCGGCGAGATTTTTGCCGTAAAAGTCCGGAAAACCGAAAATTTCCGCCATTTTTAGGTGAAAATTTTTGTATTATTCGTCTAAATTTTTAGAATAAATATCTAAAAAATCTATATCTACGCTAATAAATTTCATCGTTGAATGCCTTTAAATTTATTTTAGCAAACAAGCCGTATCCACGCCTAAATAAAAAAAGAATTTTTCCGTAAATTCTAAACCATTGATGTAAATTTCATCCTCTACGTTAAACAAATACGCATCCAGCCCGCCCAAA
>NZ_CALHXD010000151.1 GCF_938040115.1 uncultured Campylobacter sp.
ACGTGACGGACGTGATAAATCTCAACAACGAGCTTGAAAAGACGAAAAAAGAGCTGTTAAATTTAAACGAAAATCTCGAAAACAGGGTCGCCGAGCAGACGGCGGAGCTCGTAAATTTAAACCAAAATCTAGAAAATTTGGTAAAGGCGGAGATCAAGAAAAATGAGGAAAAAACCAAAATGCTCTTTTTACAATCGCGTCTAGCCTCTATGGGCGAGATGATCGCAAACATAGCCCACCAGTGGCGTCAGCCGTTAAACGAGCTTAGTATCACGCTTTTTAAGCTAAAAGAGAGCGTCAAAGCAAACGAGAAATTCGAGGCCGGCTACGAGCACGCAAAGCGCGTGATAAAGGGCATGTCGCAGACGATCGAGGATTTTAGAAACTTTTTTAGCGTCGAGCGTGAGAGGGAGCTTTTCTTTCCTTCGGCTGCGGTAGAAAACGCGCTAAAGATGGTGCAGGGAACCTACGAAAAAGAGGGCATAGACGTAAATTTGGAGCTAAAAAGCGAAGGTCAAATTTACGGCTTTGAGTCGCAGCTTTGTCAGGCCGTGATTATCCTGCTTTCTAACGCCAAAGATGCGCTGGCAAATAAAAAAGACGATAAAAAAGTAACGCTAACGTTAGAAACAAAGGATAAATTTGCTATCATAAGAGTAACGGATAACGCTGGCGGTATAAAAGACGAGATAATGGACAAGATTTTTGAGCCGTATTTTACCACGAAGCACCCGAGTGCGGGTACTGGGATCGGTCTATATATGCTAAAAAGCATAGCCAAAAATCACGGCGGAAGCGCCGGCGCTAAAAACGTAAAATTTGGAGCGGAATTTGAGATAAAGCTGCCGCTAAAGGATGAAAAATGAAAAAATTTAAAGAGCTAACGCTACTGCTAGTCGAGGACGAGGATGGCATAAGGGAGTCGATGCAAGAGGTTTTTGGCGGCGTATTTCAAAAGGTCATCTCGGCCTCAAACGGCGACGAAGGTCTTAAGAAATTTAAAAAATTTAGCCCCGACATCGTGATAGCCGATATTATGATGCCTATCATGGACGGGCTTGAGATGTCAAGGCAGATAAAAGAGTTCTCAAAAAACACGCCGGTAGTGATCCTAAGCGCGTATAGCGAAAAGGAAAAACTACTAAAAGCTATCGACGTAGGCATCGATAAATACGTCATCAAGCCTATCGACATGGACGAGCTTTTCGTCGTACTGGAGCAGATCGTAAAAACTAAAATCATAGGCGCCGATATCATCGAGATTTCGGGCGGATATTCGTTTAATCAAACCAAAAAAGTGCTCGTGAAAAACGGCGTAGAGATCGCGCTAACCAAAAAAGAGCTGGCCTTTATCTCGCTTTTGGTTAAACGTATCGGCACGCTTGTTTTAACCGAGGAGATCAGAAACGTGGTGTGGTTTGGCGAAAAGGTAAACGATCCGGCCGTTAGAACCTTTATCAAACGAATACGCGATAAAGTGGGCGCTGGACTCATCAAAAACTCGCCGGGTCTTGGCTATAAAATCGAGCTGAAAAAGTAAAATTTGAAACGTAAATTTAGGTCGGTTAAGCAATTTTACACTAAAAATCTAATAAAATAACAATCTAATAACAAAATAAACAAAGGAGGATATCGATGCGACTAGACAGGGCGCTAAGCTACGACTACACGGTCGCCAAGTATTTTATGTTCGCGACGATACTGTTTGGGATAGTCGGTATGAGCGTCGGCGTTTTCATAGCTTTTCAGATGGCGTACCCGGACTTAAACTATCTCGTGGGCGAATACGGCACCTTTAGCCGCCTAAGACCGCTGCACACGGCGGGCGTGATATTTGGATTTATGCTTTCGGGCGTATTTGCGACGTGGTACTACATCGGACAGAGGGTTTTGAAGGTCTCGATGAGCGAGTCGCCGTTTTTGATGGCGGTAGGCAAGCTGCACTTTTGGATATATATGCTGGTTATGGCAGGCGGCGTATTTAGCCTACTTGCCGGCGTTAGCACGTCAAAAGAGTACGCCGAGCTAGAGTGGCCGCTAGATATCGGCGTGGTCGTACTCTGGGTGCTTTGGGGCGTTAGTATATTCGGCCTTATCGGTATCCGCCGCGAGAGAACGCTTTATATCTCGGTTTGGTATTTTATCGCGACGTTTTTAGGTATCGCGATGCTTTATTTGTTTAACAACATGGCCGTGCCGACCAAGCTGGTTTCGGGATATGGCAACTGGTGGCACTCGGTCTCGATGTACGCCGGAGCCAACGACGCGCTAGTGCAGTGGTGGTACGGGCATAACGCCGTGGCGTTTGTGTTTACCGTGCCGATAATCGCTCAAATTTACTACTTCCTCCCTAAAGAGAGCGGTCAGCCGATATTTTCCTACAAGCTTTCTATTTTCTCGTTTTGGAGCCTCATGTTCCTTTACCTTTGGGCGGGCGGACACCATCTGATCTACTCTGCGGTGCCTGACTGGATGCAGACGATGGGTTCTGTGTTTTCCGTCGTTTTGATACTGCCGTCTTGGGGGTCTGCGATAAATATGCTTCTAACGATGCGCGGCGAGTGGCAGCAGCTTAGAGAAAATCCTCTTATCAAATTTATGATTTTAGGCTCGACGTTTTATATGTTTTCGACTCTTGAAGGACCGATTTTAGCGATAAAGTCCGTAAACGCTCTAGCGCACTTTACCGACTGGGTGCCGGGTCACGTGCACGACGGTACGCTAGGCTGGGTCGGCTTTATGACGATGGCGGCGCTTTATCACATGACGCCTCGCGTATTTAAACGCGAAATTTACTCGAAATCCTTGATGGAAACTCAGTTTTGGATACAGACTATCGGCATAGTGCTTTACTTTTCGTCGATGTGGATCGCGGGCATCACTCAGGGTATGATGTGGCGCGCGACGGATGAATACGGAAATTTAGCCTACTCGTTTATCGATACGGTGATAAACATAGTGCCGTACTACTGGATCAGAGCCGTGGGCGGACTGCTATATCTGCTTGGATTTTTTATATTTGTTTATAATATCTACAAGAGTTTTGGCGCCAAAGCACTAGAAAAAGAGCCGCTAAGCGCGAGTCCTGCGGGCGTAAAGGAGGTTGCTAATGTTTAGTTGGTTAGAAAAAAATCCCTTCTTTTTCGCGGTTATGGTTTTTATATTTATCGCCTATGCGGGCGTGATCGAGATCTTGCCTGATTTTGCCAACAGAGCTAGGCCGCTTGAGGGAACCAAGCCGCCGACGGTTTTACAACTTGCGGGCAAACACGTATATATGAAAGATAGCTGTAACGCCTGCCATACGCAGCAAATTCGCCCTTTTAAGGCCGAGACCGATAGATACGGCATGTATTCGCTTAGCGGCGAGTATGCATTTGACCGCCCGCATCTTTGGGGTTCAAAGAGGACCGGCCCCGACCTTTGGCGCGTGGGTAACTACCGCACCACCGACTGGCACGAAAATCACATGAAAGAGCCGACCTCTGTGGTGCCGGGTTCTATAATGCCTGCTTATAAGCATCACTTTAGCAACAACGCCGACATCGAGACGGCATACGGCGAAGCGGTAACGACGAAAAAGGTATTTGGCGTACCGTACGACGTAGAGGGCATGCCAAAACTCGGCACCTACGAGGAAGCGCAAGCGGCCGCCAAAGAAGAAGCCGCCGCTATAGTTGAAGAGATGAAGGATGAAGAGGTCAAAAAGGCCTTTGAGCGCGGAGAGATCCGCGAGATAGTGGCGCTCATCGCCTATCTAAATAGCTTAAAATAGGCGAATTTATGGATGCGCAGACTCTAAGAGATATCCAAGGATACGGAGCTTTTATCTTTCTAGCCGTGTGTGCCGCGCTTCTTTACGGGTACTATTTTCATCTGTATAGATCCGAAAAGAGCGGCAGGCGAAACTACGAAAGATACTCCGACCTCGCCCTAAAAGACGGTATCGACGAGGAAATTTTAGAGTCTGCGTCCATAGAGCAAAACGCTAAAAAGGAAAAATAATGCAATGGTTTAATTTAGAAGATAACGTAAATTTACTGGGGCTTATCGGAGCTATTGCCATCGTTTTAGCCACGGTTTTCGTCGTAAGCCGCTTGGTCGGGCAGATGAAGGTAGCAAAACCTAAGGCCGAGCTTAGCGAGCATAGCTGGGACGGCATAGGCGAGTACAAAAATCCTCTGCCGCTGGGCTGGGCGATAGTTTATGCGATATGTATCGTCTGGGCCTTGTGGTATATGATCGCCGGCTATCCGGTAAACTCCTACTCGCAAATCGGCGAATACAACGAAGAAGTCGCTGCCGCAAACGCTAAATTTGAAAAACGCTTCGCAAACGTGGACGCCAAGACGCTTCACGCGATGGGCGAGAGCGTGTTTTTGGTGCAGTGTTCCTCCTGCCACGGCATAACCGGCGACGGTATAAACGGCAAGGCCGCAGACCTTTCCAAATGGGGTAGCGAAGAGGGGATATACGATACGATAATGAACGGCTCAAAAGGCCTTGAGTATCCGATGGGCGAGATGCCTGCGGGTATGGCGGACGAAGAGGGCGCAAAGGCGATCGCGGCCTACATCGCTAAGGAAATTTCCGGTATAAAAAAGACTAAAAACGAAAATTTGGTAGAAACGGGCAAGGAGCTTTTTGCGACCTGCGCAGCCTGCCACGGCGAGGACGGCAAAGGCATGGAGGGCAACTCTCCTGATCTATCTAAATACGGCACGGCGTCCTTTGTTGAGGACGTATTACAACGCGGTAAAAAGGGCGCTATCGGTACGATGCCTAAATTTAGCGACGGCAGATTAAACGCTTTACAGCAAAAAGCCGTCGGCGAGTACGTCATCTCGCTTTCTAAAGGAGAATAAATGGAAAACACGAATCGAAACGTTTTCGGTCTACACGGCGTGACGGGGCTACTCATTGCGACCGGGCTACTACTAGCGATCCTAGCGGCACTCACGTACTACGCGATCAAGCTCCAGCAAGAAGTCGCGCAAAAGCCATACACGCTAAACGCCTCCGAGCTAAAGATGAAAAGCGCGGATAACGCCAAACAAGTGCGCGTAAAGGAGTAAATATGCAAGCGATTTTGGAGAAATTTATCGTCGCGGGACTCATCGCGGCGGCGGCATTTACGGCGTGGGCGGTGCTAACGCCAAATCACCTTTTCGTGGGATGAAATTTGATAAATCAAAGAGCGCAGACCTTGCCGCTCTTTTTCAAATTTTACGTTTAAGTCCTAGCGGTTCGCTTTACTTTTTGCGCGAAAATACGCGACTGGGCCGATGAAGTTTATAAATTATACTAGCTCAAATTTGACCACGCTCGCTTTTTTGCGAGGCGTTAAATTTACAAGGGGCTTTTTAAATTTAAATTCGGGTTCACTTTTTCGTTTCTCTGCGCTCAAATTTGCAAATTTGACCCGCGCATTTTTTATCTTTTTACTTTTTCTTTTTTACGGTGCGGCGACTCTGCAGGGCTCAAATTTGCCTCGCGAGATAGTCTTGGTAAATCAAAATATATTAAGCCCCGTAGTAAGCGATAAAATCGCGGTTTTAGGCGAGGAGCTAGCGAGCAAAAGCGGCGTGTTTGCAGGGGTCGCGGTTTATGAGAGCTTAGAGGGCAAAACGCTAAAAGAAGCGGTAGCTCAGCTAAATTTGACTCAGCCTTACGCGCTTTTGATGCTTACTAAGGCTGAACACAAGGTGGAAATTTTTGCCGACCCGCAGACGCTTAAGCTTTTTGATAAAGAGAAAATTTTAAGCCCATATCCAAGCTCGGGCTCGATTTTGCCGATACTAGCGTCCAAAAACGGCAAAGATATCTTTAACGCCGCCGTGCTAAACGGCTACGCCGATCTTGCCGAGCAGATCGCTGCGAGCAAAGGCGTCGCCCTACAAAACGCGGTCGGCAATCAAAACCGCCGCACGCTTGATGCGTTTAGGATTTTTATCTACGGCTCTATCGCTGCCGTTGTTTTTGCTACCGCGTTTAGAAAATTTAGGAGGAAAAATGGCTAAAAACTACTGGCCTCACGCTATCGTCGGCTCGCTTATTTTGATAGTCGCCTCCTGCGTAGCGACCATCATTCTGGCCGTCAAAAACCCTGTGGAGATGGACGGTTTTTACTTCGAGCGCTACCAAAACGTCGATGAAAATATAAACGAGATCGAGGCTAGTCAGCGTAGATTTGACGCCAAGTACGCTCTTAAATTTGAGCCTGAATTTGACGGATTAAACGGATATTTTGCGATCGCCGTCGCGACTAAAAACGGCTCTTTAGCGCCAAATTTTACGCACGAGATTTTACTAACCAGGCCCGCGACGAACGAGCAAAATCAAAATTTAGACGCCAAATTTGACGGGCAAATTTTAAAAACGCAGCCCGTGACGCTCCCAAAAAAAGGTAGATGGCAAATTTTGCTAAAAATTTCCGACGCAAACGACACGGGATTTTATAAATTTAGCTTTGTAGCGCGCTAGTTTTCTTTGATTTTCAGCCGCTCTGGGCTATCATTGCGCTAAAAACAAAGAGCCTTTATGCAAAATTTAGACAAACTTTATATCTTTACCAACTCGCGAAAGATCCGCGAATTTAACGCGAAATTTCAAAACGAACTCGTGCCAAAGGCTATGACGATAGCGCAGTTTGAGCAAAAAGCCGTACTGGTGCCGGGGCGCTTTGAGGTGGACGAGGCGTACGCGCTGGTGCTGATGCAGCGAGCCTGCGCGAGCGTGAGAGAGGCATCCGAGCGGCTGCGTATCCCGTCCGAGTTTTTCGCGTTTTTGAAAAACAACGACTACCTTTTTAGCTTTTTTAAGGAGCTTGCTATCAGCAAAAAGAGCGTGGCGGATCTGAAATTTAGCGATATTTACGCCGATTACGAGGAGCATCTGGGTATCCTTGAGGCGGTGCTTGCGCGATATAAGGAGCTGCTCGCGGCCGAAAATCTATACGACGGCATCGCGCTGCCTGAGATTTACCGGCTAAACGGCGGATTCGTTAGAGAATTTCGCGAGATTTATTTTGAAGTAGACGGCTTTTTGAGCGAATTTGAGTGGGAGCTGTTTAGCGAGATCGCCAAGCTAACGACGCTAAAAATCATCTTTCAAACCAGCAAATTTAACAAAAAACTGATCCTAAAACTAGCCGAAATTTCGGGACTAAATGCGAGCGAGTTTAGTCTATACGGCGAATTTGAGCTAAATTTGAGCTCGCGCGAGCTAAAAAAAACGGGCGCCGTGCGCAAAAATCCTCTCGTTTTAAAAAGAAGCTTTAGCGCCAGAAGCCTGCAAGCGGCCTACGCTATGGCAAAGGCTAGCGAGTTTGTCGCAGAAGGTATCAAGCCCGAAAACATCGCCGTTATCTTGCCCGATGAGAGCTTTGCCGAGATCTTGCGCTTGCACGACCGCGGCAAGATGTTTAACTTTGCGATGGGCGAGAGCTTTACCCGAATGCGATTTTTTCAAATTTTAAAGTGCATAGTAACCGCGATAAACGACAAAATCCGCGTAAATTTGAGCGAGGATAACTATAAAAATTTCAACGAATTTGAGTTTAATCTGCATGAATTTGGCGCCAGCGGCGAGCTGTTTGAGAAATTTAAAAACGGCTTTGAGGCGCCTTGCTCGTTTGAGGGTTTTAGGGCGCTGATGGAAGAGATTTTGGCGCTTGAGAGCGACCATGCCGCCTCGCAAAAAACGCGCGAGGAGCTATTTTACGCGCAGAGTTTGGCGCGGTATTTTAGCTTTACGCTGCGTCAAATTTGCGAGATATTTTTGATAAAGCTAGCTAGGCTTAGGCTTGATCACGTAGGCGGCGGCAAGATCGGCGTCATGGGCGTTTTGGAGAGTCGCGGGTTAAAATTTGATGGCGTCATAGTGCTTGATTTTAACGACGATTTGGTGCCAAAGCGCAGCGTAAACGAGATGTTTTTGAGCTCGCGCGTGCGCCAAAAAGCGGGGCTCATCGGCTACGTAGACCGCGAAAATTTGCAGAGATTTTACTACGAGAGCCTAATCGGCGGCGCGAAAAAAGCGGCGATATGCTACGCGGCAAACGAGGAGAAAATCGCGTCGAGATTTCTCGGCGAATTTAACGCAGTGGAGGACGCGAGATACGGCGACGAAAGCTATGCGGCGCTGTTTAACGGCGAATTTGACGCGGAGGCCGGTTTTGCGGAGGAGCAAAAAATTGAGAGCGAGATAAGCCTGCGCCTTGATGAAAAGAACGAGGCTAAGCCAGGTCAAATGAAAATCGCCAAAGAGCGGAGTTTGTTTGATTTTGACGAAGCGGACGGCGAGATAAATTTGACTGGTAAATTTGACGAAAACGAGGCGCAAAACGAAATATCGAGCCAAAACCCGCGAGTGCTAAATTTCATAAAATTTACGCGAAAAACGCCCGCAAAGCCTAAAATTTTCGAGCAGGACATCATCGTCAAGCACGATTTTTTCGCTATCCCGCTCTCTTTTAGCAGGCTAAATACCTATTTGCAGTGCCCGCGGCGGTATTATTACAGATATATTTTGAACGTAAAGCCGCCCGTGATGCCGCAAACGGCCTCCGCAGCGGACTTTGGCAACTCGCTACATAGGGCGCTTTTTGAGTATTATTCTAAATTTGAGCGATTTGACCTCGCTAAATTTGAAACGGTGCTAAGAGAGCTAAATACTCCGCCGCTAGAGCGCGAGATAACGATGATAAAGATGGAAAAATTTAAGGCCGTAGAAGACGCCAGATATGAGGCCGGATGGCGCGTGCAGGGGCTTGAAAAAGAGCTTGATAGCGTGTTTGCAGGCGTGCGCATAACGGGTAAAATCGACCGCATAGACCAGCGCGGCGATGAGCTAGCGGTGATTGATTACAAAAGCGGAAATTTCGACGCCAAATCGCTGCAACTGCCGTTTTACGAGGCGCTCGTGGGTAGGCCTTGCGAGGGGTACTTTTACGATCTAAAAGATAATATGAACTTGGTTGCTGGCGAGGCTAGCACGGACGCGCTGGGCGAGGCGATCGAGCAGCTAAAATCCATCAACAACACGCTGATAAATTTCGGGGAGGCCAAGGGCGCGATGAGCGAATACGAAGACTATAAAATTTTAGTGAAAGGCGAGCTATGAAGCCGTTTTTGGCCCTCGAGGCGAGTGCGGGCAGCGGCAAGACCTTTGCGCTTAGCGTGCGTTTTATCGCGATTTTGCTTTCAGGCGCCGACGCGCGCGAGATCACGGCGCTAACCTTTACCAAAAAGGCCGCCAACGAGATGAAAGAGCGCATCGTACAGACCTTTTTGCGGCTCGAAGAAAAGGGTGCAGAGCTAGCCGAGCTGGAGCAAATTTTGGGCGCGGGCAGGGATAAGATTTTAGCCATGCGCGACGCTAGGGCGACGCATTTTTTAGAAAGCGATCTAAAAATCGGCACGTTTGACTCGTTTTTTGTCGGCATCTTGCGTAGCTTTTGCTTAAATTTGGGGCTGAGTGCGGATTTTGAAGTGAGCGAAAATTTAAACGAACTGCAGCGGAGCGAGTTCGTCGCGAGCGTGAGCAAGGATATGCGGCTATTAAAAGCGCTTGCAAATTTGATAGCGACGGCCGAGCGCAGTCAGGTTAGCTTTTTTGAGAGTTTGGAGATGTTTTACGAAAATTTCGGCGAGCTAAAAAGCAGCGAAAATGCGGCGTTTCCAAACGAAAGCGGCGTAGAAGAAGCGCTAAAAAATATGCGCGAGTACGTCTTAGCTAGAGGCGGCGGTAAAGACGCGCAAAGCGCCGTAAAAGAGGGAACTCCTGGCGAAATCTTAGCTCGCTCTTTTATGTCGCGCGCGAGCCTTGATTATCGCACGTTTTCTAAAATTTATACGCCGGAGCTTGACGGGATGTTTTTTACGCTAAAGGCGCGGCTAAAACGCTACTTGGACGAGCTTGAAGAGTATAAAATCGCCGAGCTGGCTAGATTTTTAAAAATCTATAAAGAGTGCAAAATCTCGCTAAACAAAAGGCTAAATTCGCTCGCTTTTAGCGACGTGACGCGCCTAGTTTACGAGCTTTTGCGGGGTGGCGAGACGGACGCGCAGATGCTTTATTTTAGGCTCGACGGACGTATAAATCACCTGCTCATCGACGAGTTTCAAGACACCAACGTCGCGCAGTACGAGATCATGCGTCCGCTCATCGAAGAGATCGTCGCCGGATACGGACAAAACGGGCTTGGCAGCTTTTTTTACGTCGGCGACGTAAAGCAGAGCATTTACCGTTTTCGCGGCGGTAAAAAGGAACTTTTTGGCAAGCTGATGCGCGATTTTCCGCAGATCAAAGCGCAAAATTTGGAGGTAAATTACCGTAGTAAAAAGGCGCTGGTTAGATTTACGAACGCCGTGTTTGCGGGCAAAATCGAAAATTTTAAACCACAAAGAACGCCCCAAAAAGATAGCGAGCGGGTAAATTTGGTAGGGCAGATGCCGTATTTTGAGGCGGAGGAGGACGATCTTGGATTCGTGCGGGTAAGCAGCGGCGATGACGTGGCGGCAGAAGCGACACAGCAGGTTAAATTTCTGCTTGAAAAAGGGGTTTGCGAAGACGATATCACCGTGCTTTGCTGGAAAAACGACGATATAAATAAAATCTCAAATTTGCTTGACGAAGCCGGCATAAAAAGCGTGAGCGAGGGCGTGATGCCCCTGCTAGCTAGCAAAAATGCGCGCGCAGTAGTGGAGTACGCTAAATTTTGCCTATTCGGCGAGCGAATTTACAAGCTAAATACCGAGGCGATCCTAGACGTAAACGCCATAAAACTAAGCGTAAATCCGCAAAAATCGGCGCTTGAGAGCTTGCACTATCTAGCGGGCAGGCTCGGCGTAGATATGAGCGACGCGGACGTTTTACGGCTACTTGAGCTATCGCAGCCGTATTCAAATTTGACCGAGTTTGTCTATAATCTTGATAGATTTGAAGCCAAAACGAGCGCAAAAAGCGGCGAGGGCGTGAAAATCATGACCGTGCATAAGTCAAAGGGGCTGGAGTTTGAAAACGTGATCGTGTGCGATAAAATGGGCGCCGGACGGCATGACGGGTCAAATTTCATCGCTGAGTACGACGCGGGTACGGGCTCCTGGCAGGTGCGACACAACGTCAAAAAACAGTGTATCGACGAGGATTTTGCAAGGCTAAAAGAAAAGGCGGCGCGGCTCGAGCGCGAAGAAGATATGAATAAGCTATACGTCGCGCTAACGCGAGCGATTGGCGGACTAATCATCGTCAAAAAAACGGACGCAAACGGCAGAAACCCGAGCTTTTTTGGGGCGTACGAGAGTAGCGGCGAGGTTATAGAGTATCTTGATTTGGTTGATTTTAGCTTTGGCGAACCGACTCCTAGCAGGGCGCGAAATTTGACGGCGCCGGGCAAATTTGAGCCTATTAAATTAGCTCAGATTTCAAAGCAAATTGTAGATGAAACGCCAAAAACCGAGGGTAAAAATCAAAAGGCGATTTATTTTGGTTTGGCGCTGCACTATCTGCTTGAAATGGCTGAAAAATTTGACGAGAACTCACTAAAAACCGCGCAAATTTCGATGCGAAACGCGTTTCATAAATTTTTAGACGAGGGCGAGCTGGATGAAATCTACGCGCGCGGGCTAAATTTGATAAATGAGCCTAAATTTAAGCAAATGACGCAGGGAAAGCGTGCGTTTAAAGAGCAGCCTTTGCGATATGAGAGTGCGTTAAAACAGCTTGACCTTCTCTGCTTGGATGAAACCGAAATCTGCGTGATAGACTATAAAACGAGCGATAAAAACATGGATGAAAATATCGCGCAAGTGGCGGAATACAAAAAAATACTAGCTCAAATTTACCCGAATTTGAGCGTAAAGGCGGCGATATTTTACGCTTTGCGGGATAAAATTCGAAGCATTGATATTTAAATATAGCTTAAATTAAGCTATTTGTAAGGTGCATTTGAATACAATCACGACTTAAAATTATCTAAAGGGTAAGAAAATGACGAAAATAACAAAACCAAACGAAGTGGAGCGCGAGTGGATCGTGCTTGACGCGGCAGGCAAGCGTTTTGGTAGATTGCTAACCGAGGTAGCTACGCTGCTTCGCGGTAAGCATAAACCAAATTTCACTCCGAATGTCGATTGCGGCGATTACGTTATCATAATCAACGCTTCTAAAGCCGAATTTACGGGCAACAATAAAGCCGAGCAAAAGCTTTATCACCGCCATTCAGGGTATTTTGGTAGCACGAAGAGCGAGAAATTCGGCGAGCTTTTGGCTGACAAACCTGAAAAACTGTTCAAGCTAGCCGTTCGCGGAATGCTTCCAAAAACAAAACTCGGCAGAGAGATGATAAAAAAACTAAAAGTTTACGCCGGCAGCGAGCATCCGCACACGGCTCAAATAGCTAAAAAAGAAGGAAAATAATCATGGCGAAAGTTTATGCAACCGGTAAAAGAAAAACTGCCGTAGCAAAAGTCTGGCTAAAACCGGGCAGCGGTAAAATTTTAGTAAACGGACTTGATCTAAACACTTGGCTCGGCGGACACGAGGCTATCAAGCTAAAAGTAGTTCAACCTCTACTTTTAACAAAACAAGAGAGCTCTGTAGACGTAACTGCAACGACTCTAGGCGGCGGATACTCTGCTCAGGCTGAGGCGCTAAGACACGGTATATCAAGAGCATTGGCTCTATTTGACACCGACTTTAGAGCGACTCTAAAACCAAAAGGCCTACTAACTCGCGACTCACGCGTTGTCGAGCGTAAGAAATTCGGTAGAAGAAAAGCTAGAAGAAGCCCGCAATTCTCTAAACGCTAATAGTTTTGAGAGCAGTGCGAATTTGAGGTGCATTGATATTTGCGGTTGGTTTTTTATAAACTTGCAGATATCAAATGTTAAAACGAAATTTATAATTTTTGTGTTATCATTGAAACATACATTTCACTTGAAAGGATTTTCTATGAGAAAGATTGCTATTGCTTTAGTTGCTGCTACAGCTCTTTTTGCTGCTGATTCAGCTTACAAATATGAATTAACTCCAACCATCGGCGGAGTTCACCCTGAGGGAAACCTAGGAGTTAACGAACAGTCTGCTATTGGTTTAAGAATAGGAAGAAACCTTGAGAATTTCTTCTTAGATCATGTTGAGCTTGGTGTTAGTCATACTAATAAAATAAGAGAATATGGCGTAGACGGTAAAGCTACTAGATATTTCGTTAATGCTATTAAAGATTTCGGTCTAACTGAAAA
>NZ_CALHXD010000152.1 GCF_938040115.1 uncultured Campylobacter sp.
TTATATGCTTAAAAATCTTCAAATTTTATCCTTTTTGCTCCGCTTTAAATTTCGCGCGCGGCTAAATTGCGAAATTATAGTAAATTTTTGCTACAATCGCCATAAAAATGCGGAATTTATAAAGAAAAATATGGAAAATCAGGCGTATTTAAAAGAGCAAATTTTAACTTATCTTGGCAACAAACGCTCGCTTTTAGGCTTCATCGAACAAGGCGTAAATATCGCAAAAGAGGCGCTAGGTAAAGAAAAACTAAGCTGCTGCGACCTTTTTAGCGGCAGCGGCATCGTGTCGCGGTTTTTAAAATCCCACGCAAGCTCCATCGTCGCAAACGACCTGGAGCTTTATAGCCGCGTAACAAACGAGTGCTACCTCGCAAACGCGGACGCGAAATTTAAAAAAGAGCTTGATTTTTGGCATGAAAAACTAACGCGCCAAATCGGCGCAAATTTACGCGAGGGCTTTATCTGCGAGCTTTATGCGCCAAAAGACGAGGCAAATATTTCGCCTGCTGACCGCGTCTTTTACACGAGAAAAAACGCCGCCTACATAGACACCGCGCGCCAGATGATCGACTCGCTCGTGCCGCAGGAGCTGCGCGTCTTTTTCGTCGCTCCGCTATTATATTCAGCCAGCGTGCACGCTAACACCAGCGGTATTTTCAAGGGTTTTCATAAAAACAAGGACGGCCTTGGGCAGTTTGGCGGACGCGGCAAACACGCGCTATCTCGCATCACGGCCGACATTAGCCTGCTTAAGCCCGTTTTTTCAAATTTTAACGTCGAATTTGACGTTAAAAGGCAAGACGCAAACGAACTTGCCGCCGAGCTTCCGCCGCTTGATCTAGTCTATCTTGATCCGCCCTATAACCAGCACCCGTACGGCTCGAACTACTTTATGCTAAATTTGATCGCTAGCTACGAGCGTCCGAGCGAAATCTCGCGGGTTTCGGGTATCGCTAGAGGCTGGAACCGCTCGGTGTTTAATCAAAAATCCGCCGCCGCGCCCGCGTTTTTCGAGTTAATCTCAAAGCTAAAAGCAAAATTCGTGCTCATCTCGTTTAACTCCGAGGGCTTCATCGCGCGCGAGGAATTTAGCCAAAATTTAGCCGGGCTTGGCGAAGTGCAAATTTTGGAGCAAAAATACAACGCCTTTCGCGGTAGCAGAAATCTAGCCAGCCGTCCGACGCACGTGAGCGAGCTGCTTTACGTTTTAAAAAAGGCGTAAATTTAGGCTAAATTTGACCGCGCCCAAACCCGTCTCAAATTTGCGCGAATAATCAAAAATTCATCTCAAATTTGATAAAATCAGCCCGATTATTTTAAATTTAAGGAAGCCGATGGCAAAAGAAAAAGAAGAGAAAAAGATAGTCCCGCCGACAAACGATTCGGACAAGAAAAAGGCCTTAGACGCGGCTTTAAAGCAGATAGATAAAGCATTTGGCAAGGGTACGCTGATCCGCCTTGGCGACAAGCAGGTTGAGGCCATAGATAGTATCTCGACCGGCTCGCTAGGACTTGATCTAGCCCTTGGTATAGGCGGTATCCCAAAGGGCCGTATTATCGAGGTTTACGGACCTGAGAGCTCGGGCAAAACGACTCTAACCTTGCACATCATCGCCGAAGCGCAAAAAGCGGGAGCTACGTGCGCCTTTATCGACGCCGAGCACGCTCTAGACGTGAAATACGCGGCAAATTTGGGCGTAGATACCGAAAATCTCTACGTCAGCCAGCCAGACTTCGGCGAACAGGCGCTTGAGATCGTAGAAAACCTCGCTAGAAGCGGCGCGGTCGAGCTTATCGTCGTGGATAGCGTTGCGGCGCTAACGCCAAAAAGCGAGATCGAGGGCGATATGGGCGATCAGCACGTAGGCTTGCAAGCGCGACTTATGAGCCAAGCGCTGCGCAAACTCGCGGGCGTCGTGCACAAGATGAACACGACCGTGATATTTATCAACCAAATTCGTATGAAAATCGGCGCTATGGGTTACGGCACGCCTGAGACCACTACGGGCGGTAATGCGCTTAAATTTTACGCATCCGTGCGCCTAGACGTGCGAAAAATCGCCACTCTAAAACAAAACGAAGAGCCTATCGGCAACCGCACGAAGGTAAAAGTCGTGAAAAACAAGGTCGCGCCTCCGTTTAAAACGGCGGAATTTGACATAATGTTCGGCGAGGGCATCAGCCGCGACGGCGAGATCATCGACTACGGCGTGAAGCTCGATATCATCGACAAAAGCGGCGCGTGGTTTAGCTACAAAGCCGCCAAAATCGGACAAGGCCGCGAAAACGCAAAAGCCTATCTCAAAGAGCACCCCGAGATATCAGACGAGATCGTAGCGACGATAAAAAGCTCGATCGGCCTAGATAAGCTAATAAGCGGCGCGGGCGGCAAAGATAGCGACGACGAAAGCGAAAGCATAGAAGAAAATACGGAGGAATAAAATAATGGTATTTATAGAAGACGTAACGGCGATAGAAGTACTCGATAGCCGCGGCAACCCGACCGTGAAAGCGACCGTGGCTCTAAGCGACGGCACCGTAG
>NZ_CALHXD010000153.1 GCF_938040115.1 uncultured Campylobacter sp.
GGCAAATGTGTTTGCCATGTACCAGACTGAAATTTTCACACCGTAAGGCTCGATAAAGGTAAACACGCGCGGCTCGACGTTTGGATTTTTGATACTGTATTGATTTCGCAGCTTGCTCATTTGCTTTTTGGCGATTTCCGTGTAGCCTTTGGAGTATTTTCGCGCAATATCTTTGATGATGTGGGCGGCTTTTTTATGGTTAGAATCAAAACTGCAAACCACGTCGATGCCGTCCCAGACGGTCTTCATGCCGTGGTGCGAGTAGTTTGCGATCAGATCGGTGAAGATATAATTATTTGGCACAAATATAATACGCCCCGCCCTACGGTTTGAGTTTACCGTGACGATCGTGACGTCCTCGTAAATAGTCATCCTAAGCAACGAGATATCGATGATGTCGCCCACGACGTCCTCTCCGTCTTTGCGCACCTTTATGCGGTCGCCGACGTGAAAACTACCGCCAAAAACCACTACCGTCCAGCCGAGCATACTCATGAACATATCTTTCATGGCAATCGCGATACCAGCGGACGCAAAGCCTAGCACCGTGACGAGATAGGTCACGTTTTCGATATAGGCAAAAAGCAAAATCATGATGATGAGCGTGATGTTTACGAGGTTTATAAATTTGTTCGCCGTATAGAGGCGCTCGTTATCCGTGATCGTCTTTTTAATTATAAATTTGAACAAAAACGAAAGCCCGATCACGACTACGATAAATATACCGATATCTAGCGCCTTTTTCATCTGCGCCTTGATGTCCTCGCTAGTGCGGTTTATCGCTTCGTTTACGCGCTTTTCGTACACACCGTAGGTGGTCTTTGCGATGTCGGCCGCGGCGTTAAATTCCGCTAGCTCCTGCCTAGCCTCGGCAAGCTCTGCTTGAAAGCGCGAGTCGTCGCTCAAATTTACGATCTGGGTTAAAATTTGCTCTTTTCTAGCTAACTCGTCGGTTGTTTTTGAAAGCCCGTCTAGTCGGCGTTTATATTCGTCTTTTTCGCTTCTGAGCTGCTTTATGTGCGAAAAGCCCGAGATCACGGCGACGGGATTGGTTATCTTTTGTAAAATTTCTATCTCGGGAGCCGTTATCATGCTAGAAAACGGCGCTTTTTGAAACTCTCTTAGAAGTTCGATCTGCTCTTTTAGCGTACTTTGTTTTTTTTGTAGCTCGAGTACTTTTTCGGTATTTTTTGCCTGTTTTTTTATCGCTGCTTCGATTTCATCGAGCTCCGCGCTTAGCTTTTGAAAGGTGTTGTAGTTTGAGTAGCGAGTCGCCCAGATGTTATCGGCTAGCTCGTCCTCGATAAAGGCCAAAGAAGCGTTTAACTCGGATAGCTGAGCTTCTTTTGTTGCGTTAAAATCGCTAGGTATATCATCTAGCGAATAAGCAAAGATCGCAAAAAATAAAATAAATAAAATTTTTCTCATTCAAACTCTCTTAAAACGTCCATCACGAGCTCGCGCGGCACGTCTTTTCGTATTTCGTATGCGCCGATACCTCGCGGCAGGATAAATTTGATCGCGGAGTTTTCCGCCTTTTTATCAAGGAAAAACGCCTCGTAAAAGCCGCTTGCGTTTGGCACCTTGTAGCTTATCGGTAGGTCAAATTTAACTAGCAGCTCCGCCACGCGCGCCTTTTGCTCCTCACTCATAAGCCCTAGCTTCACGGCTAGCGCGTTAGCCATATTCATGCCGATCGCTACTGCTTCGCCGTGCAGATATTTTTTATAGTTCGTTTCGTTTTCTATCACGTGAGCGAAGGTGTGACCGTAGTTTAGCACCGCGCGCACGCCCTTTTCGCGCTCATCGGCTTCTACGGCGGCGGCCTTTATCTGCACGCAGCGGTAGATCAAATTTTGCAAATTCGCCTCATCCGTCAAATTTGCGCTCCCCATCCACGAAAATAGCTTTTCATCAAAGGTTACGGCCATCTTTGCAGCCTCTGCAAGTCCCGCTGCAAATTCGCGCTTTTCAAGCGTCTTTAAAAACCCTGTCTCGCAATAAACGGCGCTAGGTTGATAAAACGAGCCGATCAGATTTTTGCCGAATTTATTATTTACGCCCGTTTTTCCGCCTACGCTCGCGTCCACTTGCGCTAGCAGGGTCGTGGGGATGTTTATAAATTTGATCCCGCGCTCAAAAATGCTCGCCGCAAAGCCCGCCATATCGCTCACCACTCCGCCGCCAAGCGCGATAATAACGCTGCTGCGGTCAAGGCGGCTGATGAAAAGCTGCTCTAAAATCGCCTCGATCGTTTGCATATTTTTATACTCTTCGCCGTCTGGGACGCTGACGACGAATTTTTGCGGACAATCTATGCGCGAGAGTAAATTTTGCAGATAAAGCCCGCCTACTTTTGCGTTTGTCACGATTGCGACTTTAGCGTCAAATTTAAGCTCTTTTAGCTCGTTTATATATACGCCGTAGCCAGGCTTGCCGTCAAATTTTATATCTATTTTCATCTTATTCTCCGCTTTTATTTTATCCAAAATAGCCTAATTTATCGGTATAAAAATCTGATAGTTGTCGCTAAGGCGCGCGTACAGACGGTTCATGTCGTTTGAAAACGCCGCAAACGCGTCTTTTTTACTGATCTTTTTCGTAAAAGGCACGAACTGGAGCAAATTTCGCTCTTTTTTTAGCCTTAAAATCGGATTTGAGTTTTTGTCCTCCACGACTTCGATCTTA
This sequence comes from uncultured Campylobacter sp., assembly GCF_938040115.1. Lineage (GTDB taxonomy): Bacteria > Campylobacterota > Campylobacteria > Campylobacterales > Campylobacteraceae > Campylobacter_A. The sequence goes on from NZ_CALHXD010000153.1 coordinate 2,689, forward strand.
CGTCCGAAAATCTTAGCCAAACTATCAAAATGCTCCTCCATCTCCTCGTCTGCACCGCTTCGGCCGAAGTGATAAAGGGTGATGGGCATATCAAGCTGCGAGCAGCAGTCCATGATGACGGCCGATTGGCTCTCTATCTCGTCGCCAAAACCGCTGCTTAGCACCACGCCCTTTTTGATCTCGTCGATGTCGCTTTTACCGATGGCGGCGACTGGTTTTTTTAGCTCGAAAAGCAACCTTTTATGCGCGGCGAAAAATTTATTATCCGTCACCACAAGCCCGACGTCGTTTTTAAAAACATCGTCTTTTATCTGCCCTACTCCGCCTCCGAAATAATCAAACATCACTGTCGCCATCTCGTCGTTTACGGATTTTAGCTTTTCGTAGGCTAAATTTAGCGCAGGATTTACAACCTTGACGAAAAGGCGCCTATTGTTTAGCTTTTCGTGCAGCTTTAGACTCTGCTCAAGCAGCCTTATGCACAGCTTTTCGCCCATCTTTTTCATGTCTAAAAACAGATAAATGTTATGCCCAAACGGATTTGGAAACTGCCCCGTCTCTTTTTTTACGCTTCTAAATACGCTTAAAAGCACGCTTGGTTCGCCCACTATAAGCAAAACATCGCCGGGTAGGATCATTAAATTTGGCTTTGCGATCATGAAATTTGAACCGCGATAAATCATCGCTATGCGCCATTTTTTCTGCGTTATGGAACTGATGTGACGGTACATAAAGGAGCTGCCTATGGGCACCTTTACTTCCATTATCTCGCCCTTGCCAAGGCCTAGGTTGTCGGCTACTACGGGGATATCCGGTAAAAAGTCCATGAGCCTAGCCGTTAGCACCGCTCGCGCGTCCAAGACCGTTAGGTGCGAGTCGTCCTCTAGCCCGCCAAGCCCCCAAAGATCGAGCATCAAAATTTCCGTTTTTTTGCTGATTTGACGCAGGTTGTTATAGACGCTGACCGTATCAAAGCCGTCTTTTAGCATAATCATAAACTGGCTGAAATAACCGCTTACCACTTGCCTCAGCCTATCAAGGCTTGTGGGATCAAAGCGGTAAAAGGTAAAATTTTCTAAATTTACATCCGAGTAATCCTCGTCTCCGCAAGCGATAACTACGTAGTTATGCGTGCTGCTTCTGCTTACGAATAGTCTTTCTAAGAAATGTTTTGCTACAATGCCGTCCGCAACTATCAAGATATTTTTCATTAAAACTCCAAATTTAAAGGGACTATTATATCAAAATGACTTTTAGTATAGATAAAACGGACGGTGCGGCGCGCGCGGGCACGCTAACTACCGCTCACTCGACGATCAAAACGCCCGTGTTTATGCCTGTGGGTACCGTCGGCGCCGTAAAAAGCCTAGATGCCGTGGATATGATGCAAATTCTGGGCGCCCAAATCATCCTTGGCAACACCTATCACCTCTACCTTCGTCCTAGCAGCAAGGTCGTAAAGGAGCTTGGCGGCTTGCACGGCTTTACTAAATTTAACCGCTCGTTTTTAACCGATAGCGGCGGATTCCAGGCCTTTTCTCTGAGTAATATCTCAAAGCCAGGCGATGACGGCATAAAATTTAAAAGCCACATCGACGGCAGCACGCACTATTTCACGCCGTGCTCGGTGCTAGATACCCAGTACGACCTAAACTCCGACATCATGATGATCCTAGACGATCTAGTCGCGCTTCCTGCTGAAAAAAAGCGCGTGGAGCTAAGCATAAAACGCACGATAAAATGGGCGCGAGAGGCGATAGATTATCATAAATTTAAGCAAAGTAAAGGCGAAGGGCTAACGCAAAATATATTCGGCATAATCCAAGGCGGCACGGACGAGGCGGCGCGTAAATTTTGCGCCGAAGCGCTGTGCGAGATGCCTTTTGACGGGCTTGCTATCGGAGGTCTTAGCGTAGGCGAAAGCAACCAAGAGATGTATGATACCGTGCAGGCCGTGATGCCATACATCGACGCGGCGCGTCCGCGCTATCTCATGGGCGTAGGCACTCCAGAAGACCTCGTAGAAAACGTAGCCCGTGGCGTGGATATGTTTGACTGCGTGATGCCGACGCGAAACGCTCGTAACGGCACGCTATTTACGAGTTTTGGCAAGATAAATATCAAGTCCGCGAGATTTGCAACCGACCGCGCTCCGATAGATCCAGAGTGCGACTGCTACGCGTGCCAAAACTACTCGCGCGCCTATCTTAGCCACCTATACCGCGCGGGCGAGCTGACGTTTTTCCGCTTAGCGAGCTTGCACAACTTGCATTATTATCTAAATTTGATGAAACAAATGAGAGAGGCGATAATGGCAGGCGAATTTGAAAAATTTAGGCGAAATTTCTACGCCAAACGCGGTAAAGACGCGCCAAGCATATAAGGTAAAACGGTGAGCGAGCGCGATATCTCGGGGTACTTCTACGACGAGGAGTGCGAGTACGTCTATCTAGTTACGGACGGCAGCGAACAAAACTATAAATTTATCTTTAAAGACGACAAAATTTACGCCCAGGACGGCAGCGAAAGCGGCTCGCAGGAGTTTATCCGCGTAGTAAAAAAGATAACGAGCGAGTTTCGCGCCAAGATCGCCGAGCACTCCGCCCAGCTTGAAAGCTACGAGAAAATTTACGCGGGCAAGAGGGATTTTACTAAATTTATCAAAAAGCACGCGGTCTTAAAATACGAAATACGCAAATTTCAAAATAAAATTTCGCACTTTTACGAGGCTTTGGCGATCTGTCAGAACGAAAGGCCCGAGCTAAAAAAGCAGCTCAAAAACTACGTCTACGAAGCCGGCGTGCTAAAAAACGCAGCCTGCGAAAACGCCGCCAGGATAGACGATATATACGCGCATATACAGAGCCTAAAAAACGACAAAATCAACCGAAACATCTACATCCTCACGCTACTTTCGGCGCTATTTTTGCCGCTAAATTTGATCACTGGATTTTTTGGGATGAATACGAACGGGATGTTTTTAAACGGCTTTCAAAACGGCACGGCTATCGTCGCCGGATCTATGCTTGCTCTTTTTGCGACGCTAGCGGGACTGTTTTATTTTCTAGGCAAACGGCGCGAGTAAATTTGCAAAGTCATTTGCAGCTAGCTAAATTTAACTAGCCGTCAAATTCGCTGCAAATTTAACGCACCCAAAAAAACCGTGTATCAGGCGCAAGACACAGTCAAATTTACTCCGCTTTTCCCGCCGTCGCTTTATATATGCCGATTTCGTCTTGCAAAATTTTATACTTTTGCGCTAGCGCACTGATCCTGCCTTCAAGCAGCGAATTTTGCGCCTCCAGATAGTTTTTTA
>NZ_CALHXD010000154.1 GCF_938040115.1 uncultured Campylobacter sp.
CAAGGAATAGGATTTTTATGCGTGGCATCAAGATAAAACCACTGCGTGCCGACCATTATATTTTCGGGGTTTGGCGTCTCGAGGATCAAGATACCGCATGGAGCCAAAACCCTTTTGGCCTCTTTGATTAGCTCTAGCACGTCGTCAAATTTGATATGCTCCACGACTTGAAAAGCGGTTATGATATCAAGGCTGTTTTCATCTAAGCTTTTTAGTTCACCCAAAGCGTCGTTTACCGCTGCGTTTAGCCCCTTTTGCGAGGCTAGCCTGACCATGCTTTCGTTTACGTCGATACCGCGCGCATTAAAACCGTTTTCGTTTAGCAAGCTTATCCATTCGCCGCGTCCGCAGCCGATATCCAGGGCTTTTACTTCGTCTTTTAAAATTTTTAGAGGATTAATAAATTTTAGGTATTTTTTCTGCCTCTCTTTTATGAGCTCTTCGCTGCCTCTAAATTTTTCCTCAAATGCTACGTAAAAATCATCGTTCATTTTTTATCTCCACTATCGGTTCAAGCCTGCAAAGCCCGACAAATTCCTTTTTCTCCCCGCTTATAACCTCGAAATTTAAAGCGTTATCTATCCAGTGATAGCATTCGTTTATGTGCGTTTCGTCAGGATGAACGGCGACGGTCAAGGTGTATAATCCCACGCCGATATTTAGACGCATTTTAAAATCCACATCGTAAATTTCGCCCTTTTTAAACGCGTATTTCGCGCCTAGCAAACCGGTATTCGTGCCGTAGATGTCTTGTCCAAATTTATCTTTTATCAAAATCCCGATCGATGCGTTATCGCTTTCCAAATTTGACAGAAGCTTGACGCTAAATTTTACCTCGTCGCCGCAGCTTACGGTCGCGGTTTGCACGCCGTCCTTTTGCATTAAAATTTGTAAAATTTCAACCTCTTTCGTGCCGTAGTTATTTTCAGAAACCTTGATCTCTTCGTCCTCTTTTGATATCTCGGAAATCAGATAGTTGTAAGTATCGAGCACGTCGGAAGGATTGCCGTCTTGGACTATCCTGCCCGATTTTAGAAGTATTATACGGTCGCAAAGCAGTTTAAGTGCGTTTAGATCGTGCGAGACGAAGATCACGCTTTTGCCCAGTTGCTTGATCTCTTTTAGCTTTTTGACGCATTTTTGCGAGAAGTGCGCATCGCCCACAGACAGCGCCTCGTCGATGATAAATATGGACGCGTCCGAAAAAATAGCGATGGAAAAAGCAAGACGCACGACCATACCCGAAGAGTAGGTACTTATGGGCAAATTTATAAAATCCTTTAACTCACTAAATTCAATGATATTTTGTAAATTTGCATCGATATAGGCTCTATCCATACCGAGCAAATAGCCGTTAAAATAGATATTTTCTATACCATTTAGATCGTAGTTAAATCCCGCTCCAAGCTCCAAAATCGCGGCGATTTTTCCCGCTTTCTCGACCGTGCCTGAGCTTGGCGCCAAAACGCCGCTGATTATCTTTAAAAGAGTAGATTTGCCTGCGCCGTTAAGCCCGATGATGCCCAGACTCTCGCCGCTTCTTAGATCAAAACTAATATCGCGGTTCGCAAAGAAACTTTTGTGACATTTTTTACCGAAAAATATCTCTTTTAAGCGGTCGCTCTCGCGTTCGTAAACTTTAAATTCCTTGCTTATATTTTTTACACTTAAAACTACGCTCACAATAC
>NZ_CALHXD010000155.1 GCF_938040115.1 uncultured Campylobacter sp.
AAAATGTTTGCCGTGGAAATTGCCGGAGCAACCGAAGTAAAATATGTCGGCGGGTACTTTCCTTTTACGGAACCTTCTATATCCGCTTTAAAATTTCTAGCCCCAGCCATTGCAACTTGTATATTGCCATTTGCTCCTGTTATTTGTGAAATTTTAAGGGTAATATCGTTTGCAGCTAAAATCCCCTGCAAATCAGTTAGTCCAAGAGTTTGGCCAAAATCTACATTCATTTTATCTGCATAGATATTGCCAAGCACCGTTTGATGTGCAGTGCCGCCTTTGATAACAAAACTATCTTTTACGAGAGTTTCAATCGAATTTCCACTGCCTAATATAAATTTTTGAATATTGACGCTATTGTTAACAATGTTTACAGATCCCGCATGCTCGATATCAAACTTTACTTCACCTTGAGTGTTGTTGTTTAAAAACGCATTAATTGTACCTTGCGTATTTAAAGTAGCGTTTAGAGATTGGTATCCTTGTTTCTCCATGGTAGCCTGCAAATGATCTGCTGTCAAGTTTATATCCTGGATAGATAAAGCAGTGCCAGCAACTACGGTAGCTGATGATTTTTCGGACGTTCCTTTTAGATTAATAGTAGAAAGCGACTCAAGTTTTTCGGAGTCTCCTGTGAAATCAAATCTACCAGCCGTAGTAATATCAAGATTTTGCAACGCTTTCATGTTATTATCGTTAGCTTTAAATACGCTGTCTTTTTGAACGCTCACAATTTTCATGGCAGTAGCTTTTTCCGCCTCAAAGCTAAGACCTTTAGAAACAACATCCAAAGAGTCTATGTTAAGATTTATAGACGTAGCTTTATTTGCAGTAACCGTTGCTTCTCCAGACATAATACCTTTTAAATTAACATTAAGACTTGTGGCTTCTGCAGCGTTAATGCTTCCTAACTGCGTATCGTATTGGTTGTCATTAACATAGTTGATAGTTTTTAGAGCAGTAGAGTCTATTGTAATAAGATTACCGCCTTTAGTGTTTGTTATATAGTCTAAAGTATCCACCTTAGAATTTATAATATTTACTTTTGTATTAGGAGCTTGAGTATCTTTTAGACCTATAGTAAGTCTAACTACATCAGGCGATTTTTCCAAGTCAACAACAGCCGGGTTAAGAGGATTGGTAACTGTAGCATTTTTAAATATCAAATGCTCAACAGAAGTCGTAACAAGCTTTCTTGCAGTATCAAGACCACCTGTTAAGTTATCAAATTCTAAAGTATCATAGCCCTTTCCGCCATCAACGCGTAAAACACCGATAGTGCTTGCATCAATGTCTGCTTTAATAGTATCGTCAGCACTACCGCCTTTTATATTTTCCAACACTGATTTTGATTTAACCAAATCAGCAAGCAACTTGGCCTTCAATTCAGAAGCATCAAAGCTCTTAGTATTTGCAGCAACAGCAACATCTAAACTAGCATCACCAGAAACCTTAACATTTTCAGTATTCACATCTTTAATATAACTTGCTCGACCTTGAGTTTTGATATTTAAAGTCTCTATACCACTAAATGTAGTAGAAATAGAGTTTGAAAGCATACCGATAGGGGTGCTTGCGCCTACATTATCGAGTGTTAAATTTTGAACATCGCTATTACCAGATATAGTGTTAGACTGATATGTTAGCGTTATATAGTCATTTCTGAGGTCAGCTACGCTAAAGTCAATAATATTGGCCAAATTGATAACTCTAACAGCATTATTTCCATCAAGTTTGGCGCTCTTAAGACCGGTAACGCCGTTAGCATTAAACTCTTTAAGCGCTCCACCGTTATTTATTAGGTTTAAATTTTCTACATTTTTTAGCTCGCCTGTAGTAAATCCATTAAAATTTGTATTCATAGTAACGCTTAGAGTGTCGTTTCCTGTGCCACCGTCAATTTTGTCCTCAGGATTAAGAGTATTTTCGGAAAATACAGAGCTTGCGACAGCTTTTATGACATCAGTTTTAGCTGTACCATTAACAGTATCCGCTGAAGTAGTAAGCGTATGAAAATCAGCATTTGCCATCTCGTCTACCTTGACTTTTTGCTCAGCTAAATTTGTAGAATTTGTAGTTCTAATTATCTCTTGGAATGGCGTATAGTTGTAATCGCCTGTACCGTTTTGACTGATATTTGAAATTTTCTCCGCCATATATTTAGAAATTTCGGTCTTATTCTCAAATACTTTTGCCGCTACAGGATCTGCTGCTTTGGCTATTGCAGAAGTAGCTACGTCAAAAAGTTTTACGAGCATATCGCCTCTTGAGTTTCCGAGTTGAAGGTGTTTTACCCAGGCATTAATACCGTCAGGGTCTTGAGAATAATCTTTGCCCAAGATGTTCTTGTAGACCATCTCTACAAAGTCTCTATCTTGATCTATGCTACCGCCGTAATACGCTATAGCCGCATCCGATTTTAGCATATCATTAGCTATCTGCGCTTGAGTTTTAGTTGCTCCTGCGCTTACCCATGCGTTAAAGCCCGCGCCTTCGGGTGCGCGGTTAAATAACGCTACGTAAAGCTGTGCAACTTGTGCTTGTGTTACTGCCATTAAGGACTCCTTTTTAGTGTGTTTCTTGAGTTTTTGGGTATCTTTACAGAATACTGTTGCTAATTATAGCATAAAAAATCACTTAAAACGTAAAAATTTAAAAAATAAATTTTACTTAAACGCTCTTTGCAAGTCCCGCATCATATCAACCGATATATTAGAATTAAGCCACTGGATTTCCAAATATGCGAGAACCAAATTATAAGATGCCGTTAGCGCTTCGTTTCTGGTTTTAAAAACTCTAGCGCGAGCGTCAAATAAATTTACCGCATCTTTCAAGCCCTCTTCGTAGCCTCTTTCTATTGATTTTACGTAAAGCTCCGCATTTTCCAAAGAGCGCTTCATTAACTCGCATTCGTCGATATAATTAAGATAGTTATTTATCGCTCTTTTTTGGCTGATCTCTATCTCTTTTTGAATATCTTTTTGTTGTTCGACACTAGCTAGTCTTAGTAGTTTACCCTCCTCTACTCTTGAGCTGGTCGCACCACCTGTATATAAAGGCAGAGTAAATCGCAACATAGTATCCAGCTTTCTTCTTCTGTCGCCCGAATAGTCGTTGTCTATGTAGTATAAATTTGCATAGCTGATACTAAAATCAAGCGTAGGGAGATGCTCGCTTTTTCTCTTTTTGTATTCTTGTTCTGAGATTTCGACGGCCAAAACGCTATCTTGAAATTTAAAATTTCTTGCTACGTCGCTAAAATTCGACAAATTTACTTTTTTGAAAAATTCGGTATCGATGTTTGAAAAGCTATCCTTCACCTCGATCTCTTGCCCGACTAGCTTTACTAGCTCTAGCTTTGCTACTTCGATATTTAGCTTAGCTTTATTTACGCCCAGCAACGCCTCGTCTAATCTAACTTTAGATTCGAGCATATCCATTTTATTTACCAACCCGAATTCCAAAGACTTCTGCATTTGGTTATATTTGGCGCGGTTGGCTTCTTCGTAGCTTTGAGCAAGAGCTAGCGTCTCGGATGCGAAGGTGTAGTTAAAATACGCTTCTACGACCCTTTTTGCCAGTTCTTGTTTGGTATTTTCATACATCAGCTCGTTGCCGCGCACCCTGATCTCTTCTTGATTTCTTTGATACCAGATTGCCGGCCTAAATACGCTCTGACTAAGGCTAACGCCTACTTTTTTATAGCTTTCGTTTATTTTTGATACTCTTCGCCTATCCATTCTGTCGTATTTTTCGCCGACATATGCAGCTTCGGCGTTAATAGTCGGCAAAAACATGGCCGTAGCTTGTGATAGCCTCTCTTGAGAGGCCATACTATTATACATGGTCATTTTAAGCTCATTATTATTTTCGAGCGCCATTTCGTATGCCTGAGAAAGGCTAACGCTTTGAGCAAAAGCTAAATTTGAAGCCAACAAGGCCGAAAGTAAAATTTTAGTCTTCATTAAATGCCCTTTTAAACATATCTATAAACGGCTTTAAGACATACTCAAGCATCGTCCTATCGCCGGTTTTGATCATTACTTCGACCGGCATTCCCGGAACTATAAAAAAGTCATTTCTTTTAAACTCTTTCATGCCCTCTTCCGTAAGCTCGGCTTTAATATCGTAAAACGAGTGACCTGCATTATCCTGAATACTATCGGCCGATACGTACGTTACTTTACCTTCCATAACGAAGCTCGGCCTGTGCTGAAATGCGCTAAATCTAATATCGGCAAGCTGTCCCACATGCACCGTATCAATATCTACTACGTTTAGTCTAGCCTCTACGACATAGTCGGTCTCGTTCGGCACTATACTCATTATTCTCTCGCCGGGCCTTATTACGCCTCCGATAGTATGGAAGGCTAGCTCTACGACGCTACCCTCGACCGGAGATTTTACGATAGTACGCTCGGATTGATCTTTTAAAGCATTATAACGCTGTTGCAGATCCACAAGACGAGTTTTAGCGTCTTCAAGCTTTTTTAATACATCCTCTTTAAAGGTTCTGTCTCTTAATATAATCTGAGCTTGCGTCTCGGTAACCTGGACGTTTAGTCTTGCTATCTCGGCCTTACCCGCAGCTATTTCGCCCTCGACCGCCGTTTTTTCTCTATTTAGGTCGCGTAGCCTGACTTTGTCTGCCAACTGTTCCTTAAATAGCCTCTCCCACTCTTTAATCTCTTCGTTCAAAGATTTTATACGGTCTTGTTTGGCGCTTACTATCGCATTTGCGCCTTTGATTTGATTTTCAAGCTGTTTTATGCGTTGCTTTAGGATGGATTTTTCTTCATCCAAAAGCTTTTTTTGCGCATTAAATATACTCAACTGCCCGTCTATAGCCTCTTTATAGCCTTCGATTTGCTTTATTTCGTCACTAAATTTGACTTCCGTCGCATCGTCTTTTTGGGCTTCCAATCTAGAAACTATGACGCTGGTTCTTAAAAATTCTGCTCTAACTACGCTCATCTCGCTTTGCAAAGCGACATTTTTGATCTCGACTAGCGGATCGCCCTCTTTGACCATATCTCCGTCTTTAACGAAAATTTTATCTACGACGCCACCCTCAAGGTGTTGGATGATTTTTTTGTTACTAACTACGCCTATTTTACCAGTAGCAACGGCGGCGCTATTAAGGGGCGCCATACCGAGCCAAATTCCAAAAACTCCGACTAGCAAAAATATAACGAACAACCCAAAATTTACGGTGCCTTTTTCACTTTTAAGTATCATCTTAGCCCTCCGCATCTTCTAGGCTTATACTATGCCTTTTTTGTTGTTCTGCAACCTGCGGTTGTTGCGCATTTGCCTTGCCGAGCTCAGCCAATACCGCATCTCTGGCGCCAAAGTACATCAATCTTCCCGCATTTAAAACGGCGATTTTATCAACCAAATTTAAGATATTTAGTTTGTGCGTTATTAGTACTATAGTCGCCTTGCCCTTCATGGACGCAAGCGCGGCAAATAGCGCTCTTTCGCCCTCTTCGTCTAGGCTAGCGTTAGGTTCGTCCAGTACGATTATTTTAGGCTCCTTATAAAGCGCTCTGGCAAGAGCGACTCTTTGACGTTGACCGCCGCTTAGGCTGGCTCCGCCTATGCCTATTTTAGTTTCATATCCGTCCGGCAAATTTAATATCATATCATGAACGTTAGCTAGCTTTGCAGCCCGCACGATCGCCTCGCTATCCAGTTCGCCGAATCTCGCGATATTTTCCGCAATATTTCCTTCGAAAAGCTCGACGTCTTGCGGCAAATACCCCACAAACTGACCCAAATGGTCGCTGTTGTACTGAGTAATATCGGCTCCGTCCACGCGCACTACGCCGTGAAATACCGGCCATACTCCCAGCATCGCTCTAGCTAGTGAGCTTTTACCTGCAGCGCTCGGACCGATAATCGCGCACATATCTCCGCTTTTAAGCTCGAAATTTATGCCCATCAAAGTAGGTGCCTTACCGTGAGGCGGTACTAGGCTTATGGTTTCTAGGAAAATATCGCCTTTTGGATCCGGAAGCTTAAGTTTTTCGTTGTCGGCAGGGAAATCCTCCAAAAACTGCGAAAGTCTAGCATAGCTCTCTTTGGTGTTTTTATAGCTTTTCCAGCTTGAGATCAAGATATCAAGCGGGGCTAGCGCGCGACCCATGATGATGGAACCTGCGATCATCATACCCGGATTCACTTCCTGCAAGACAACCAGATACGCGCCAAGGCCCAGCATAAGCGACTGGGAAACGACGCGAAATACCTTACTGATATTTGCGTACATTCCCGCCTTTACGCTAGACTCGGAGTGAGCTTCTAGAAATTCATTATGCTTTTTGTGCCAAATTTTCTTTAAATTTCCGTTCATACCCATGGCTTGGATGACTTCGGAATTTCTCAAATTTAGATCGACAAAGCGGGTTTCGGCGCCAAAAGCGTCATTTGACCTTTTTAGTCCGTCTTTAGTCGCGCCTTCGTTTAAAAGAGCCAAAATAAACAAAACGATCGCAGCGGCAATACTAAAATATCCAAAATACGGGTGAAAGAAAAACAGTATCAATATATAAAAAGGTAGCCACGGCGCGTCAAGAAACGCAAACACGCCGTTAGTACTGAGATATTGTTTTATGGTATTTAGATCTCTCATCGGCTGAGAAGATACCCTGCCAGGCTGCCTAGCCGAGAGTTTAAAGATCGCATCATACACTCTCTCGGACAGCCTTAAATCTATCTGGTTTGAAAAAACTACCAAAATTCTCGAACGTAAAATTTCGAAAAACATCATACATAGATATAAGAATATAACTATCAGCGTAAGGAAAAATAACGTATCAAGGCTTCTTGACGTTACGACCCTACCGTAAAGTTGTAACATATATAGAGGAGAAGTTAGCATCAAAACGTTTATGAACATGCTGAAAATTCCAGCATATATCATAGCGTGTTTGGATTTTTTAATACTCTCCTTTAGTTCATTTACTTTCATTTTCTTTTTTACTTTCGTTTTCTAAAATTCTACCCGCCAAATTTTCCAAATTCGTTAAGCTTCTAATGTGCGCATCTATTAGGCTAACATAGCCCTTTCTAACAAAATCGGCCAAAGTAGCGTCGTCAAGCTCGTTTAGTTTTTTTCTGCTCACGACAGAAAAGCCTTTGATTAAGGTGATTTTTTTATCGTTATCAGATACGGTTAGCTCTTTGTTTATCAAAATTCCAGCCTTTTTGATCTCTTCTAACGCTTTTTGCGTAGCTTCTAGCTGGGCATTGTAGTTTTGCATAGCGTTTATGGTGTTTTGCAAAAATTCGCTCGGCTCTTCGTTTTTCTTGAATAATTTTTCGCCTTTACCTTTTAGCTGAGGCGCATCCTCGTCTATACAAAGGATATTTTTATCCTCGACTTTAGCCAGAGTAAAAGGATAGTTTTGCAAGATCGCAGGTACGTAGCCTTTGTAGTTTTTATCTATTATTAAATTTTCATTTCTACCTAGCAGTACTAGCAGTTTAGGCACTACGTCGTTCGTGAAAACTATAGGTAGATCTTTCTCGCAGAAAAATGCCTCGCTCGCCACTATCTCCGCAAACGGGAAATTTGGTAACGCATCTTGGTGATAAGACACTCCGTTATGTACTTCTGAATTTAAAGCAACTATTTTCATTTCAGTCCTTTTTTTAAAATTTTGAATCTCTATTTTTTTTGCTAAACTTAAGTTTTTGTCGATGCTTCTGAAGGTATATCCGCCGTTTTGCTGCAAAAATGCCAAAACATCCTCAAATTCGTTTATAAAAACGTCTCGGATTTCGTATCTTTTGATGTCGCTTTCTTGGATATAACCCCGCGCTTTATTCCTATTTCTTATAAAGGTGCTATTTAGCTCTTGCATGATCTTAGGTATATTTAAGGATTTCAAAAATAGCGATATGGAATTAGACTCCAAAATGTAGCCTAAAATTTCCATATCGTATTTTTGGGTTAGTGAACTTAAAATTTCAACATAAAGGTCTTTTTCGCTTTGATCGGCAAAAAAGTTGCCCTTTTGTTTTATCAAAACCATTTCTGATTTTATTTCTCTAACCGCTCTACCCAAAATTTACCTTAACCAGTAACTAAAACATCAAGAATGTGATTGTAATCCTTTTATGCTTAAATAAATATTAAAAAGTGCCAGAGTAATTAATTTTATTTTTTAAGCTACAAATTCTATGGAATAGTTATTGCTTATAATTCTGCTGTAAATGCTCGTTGTATTTTATGATTTTTTAGCCTAGATATCGTAATATACGATGTTTGTGATTTACTATCATTAGTACGTAGTACTAAAATTCACTTCTAAGGAGCCAATATGGCAGTAACGCAAGCACAAGTTGCCCAGCTTTATGTGGCATTGTTTAACAGAGCGCCGGAGGGAGCCGGATTAAACGCGTGGGTAAGCGCCGGAGCTGCTAAAACCCAAGCGCAAATAGCCGACGATATGCTCAAAGCGCCGGCCGTACAGTCGTATTTTAACGGCAGTATAGATAGCGATAAAGGCTATATCGAAAATATCTATAAAAACATCCTCGGCAAGGATTACTCGCAAGATCCGGCAGGCATAGATGCGTGGGTAAGGCATCTACAAGCCGGCCATACCAGAGGCGAGACGCTAACGAAGCTTTTCGAGGTAGCGGCGTCGGCGGAGGCTAAGGCGGCCGATCCTAGGGCTGCTAAAATTTTCGAAAATAAATCCGCAGTCGCGGCCTATATGGCGGAAAAAATAGGCGATATCGGCAAAGACGGCAGCGGAAATTTCGACTACGCGCCGTTTCAGGAGATTATCAGGACGACGAACGAGTCAAATTTAGAAGCGCAAAAAGCCAAAATAGACGAGCTAGCCAGCAAAGGCGTCGAAAAGAGCCTAACCGACGGTCTGGACAACATAACGGGCACCGCGGGCAACGACGTATTTAACGGCGTTTACTACGCAGGCAACGGCACGCAAAAATCTACTTTGTCGCCGCTTGATAAAATCGACGGCGGCGCCGGCAAAGACACGTTAAATTTGACCGTGTTTAAAAACGACGCTCCGCAAAATTTGACTACGACCGAACTTCAAAATATCTTTAAAGGCGTAAGCAACGTCGAAAATCTAAATTTGATCTCGGAGACTGAGTTTGACGCCGGCGGAGTCAAATTTAACTTCGGGCTGGAAAATTTAAACATCTCTACCATAGGCGACGTGAGCATATCCGAGACCGACGCGACGAACAAAGTCTCCGTAAATACGACCGGCAAAGTTTCGCTAAACGCAAAAAATGCGCAAAGCATCGATATCTCGGCAAAATCGGACGTAACCTTGATCGCGCAAGACGCTAAAACCGTAAACGTAAACAGCGAAGGCAAGGCAAATATCGCCGCAACCGCCGCACAGACGTTAAATTTGAAAGCTAACGGCGAAACCGAAGTCGCAACGAGCGCAAAGACCGTAAATATCGATCTAAAAAGCAAAACCAACGCTCTTAAAAACTTCTCGACCCAAGCCGCCGATTTGACACTTGCAAATTTAAAGATAAACGATACGTCCGGAAATAACGTACTCATCGCATACGGCGCCAAAAAGATCAGCGTGACGGACGTCGATTTTGGCGCCAACTCCATCCGAACCGACGAACGAGACGTAGATTTTACGATGTCTTACGCGGACGAAGGCCTAGCTAAACTATCTTCAAGTGCGGCCGATAAGGTAAAAACGCTAAATTTACACGCTAAAGCGGGTAAAAAAGGCCAGCTAGACCTGGGCAATATCACGTCGCTAACCAAGGTTGCGGTAGACGGCGGCATGAGAGAATTTGCTATGGACTTGTCGGCTCAAACAAATCTTACGAATTTTGACTCTAGCGCTTACGAGGGTAATTTCTCAAACCTAAAACTCAAAAACGTCCAAAACGCTACCGCAAAATTAGGCGGCGGGGACGATTTCGTAGAGATAGATAGCGCGGCAAATACCCATAGTATCGACGGCGGCGCGGGCGAAGACACCGTGGTCGTAACCTCCGCCGTAGCTACCGCGACGACAAATAAGCTTTCTCTTTTAAATTTTGAAAATTTAAAGATAACCGACGCCCTAAGCGGAGCCGTAGATATGACTAAATGGGCAAATTTGAGCTCCATAACGCTAGCCGGCGGAGCGGGAGCGGGAGCAAAGATAGATAATCTAGCGAACAACTCTACGATAGTCGTCGAAAACGCCGCGATCGCAAACGATATAGCCGTAAATATCAAAGACGCGGCGAGCGGCGCAGACGATACGCTAATCTTAAAGATAAATCCTAAAGCAAATACGGCAGGACTGGACAACACCGGAAATTTCGTCATAGACGGCATAGAAAACGTCCGCATAGTCTCAAACGCCGATACGGCAAAAACCGCCGCAGCCAAAAACGTAATAAACCTAAACGCTAGCGACGCGACTAAATGCGCGCTATCGGGCGTCTACGTGAGCGGCGACGGCAATACCGAGCTAAAACTAGGCGCGAATATCGTAAAAATAAAAGGCGTTGACGCAAGCTCGCTAACAGGCAAATTTACCTTTGACGCGGGAAATCACGTCGAAAGGGGCGGCGTCGTAAAAGGCGGCAGCGGAGACGATACGCTAAGCTTCGGCTCGGTGGCGGGCCTTAAAATAACGGGCGGAGCGGGCAACGACGTCTTTAAGGTCGGCAAACTGGGAGCGGAGGCGAATTCGCCTTTTGGCACGGATAAGCTAAGCTCTATCACCGACTTTAGCAAAGGTGACAAACTATACACGGGAGGCGCCGCCGCGGAGTCAAATTCTATCGCCAAATACGACTCAGACGCATCGCTAGACTTCGCCAACAACTTACGCGAAGCCGAAAAGGCGGCCGCTCAGCACGCGTCAAAGAGTGCGTATTTCACCTATCAGTCAAACACCTACATCGTTACGTCCGACGGCGTGCAAGGCGTAGGGCAGGACGACTACGTGACCAAGCTAGCCGGCACGGTAGATCTAAGCGGCGCGAGAGTAGATAGCGATCACAATATCGTTTTATAATTTCGCCTAAATTCATTTTTATCCTTCATTAGCGGCAGGCCGACACAGTGCGGTTCTGCCGCCTAAATTTTCATTATTTTTATCTACGATTTATCGACAATCAGGAATTTAATGCTATAATCGCCACGGAGTTAAACAAAATCCCAATTTACCCAAAGGAGGCCTTTTATGGCAGTAACAAAAGCACAAGTAGCCCAACTTTATGTGGCATTATTTAACAGAGCACCCGAAGGTGCGGGTTTAAACGCATGGGTTTCGGCAGGCGTTTTTAGAGATCAAGCGCAAACCGCAGACGCTATGCTACAAAGCCCTGCTATCGCAGCATATTTTAACGGCAGAATAGATACAAACAGAGGATACGTAGAAAATATCTATAAAAATATCCTAGGTAAAGACTACTCTCAAGATCCAGACGGCATAAATGCCTGGGTACGCCACCTAGAGCTAGGACACTCAAGAGGCGAGACTCTAGTTACTCTTTTCCAAGTAGCAAGATCGCCTGAGGCTATCGCGGCAGATCCTACGGCAGCAGCGGTATTTGCAAACAAAACCGCTATCGCGGCATATATGGCTGAAAAGATAACCGACATAGAAAGCGACGGATCTGGCAACTTTAACTATGCTCCGTTCCAGCAGATTATCGAGACCACAAACAGCACCAACCTAGAGGAGCAAAAAGCTAAAATAGATCAACTAGCAGACGCTGCAAAACCGGGAAGCAAAATTTTCACTACCGGAGTCGATACGCTTAAGGGTACCGAAGGCGACGATACTTTTAGTGCCGTTTACTATTCTGGTAACGGCGATAAGACTTCTACTTTGTCCTCTCTAGACACTCTAGACGGCTTAGGCGGTAAAGATACGCTAAAAGTAACCGTACTAAAAAACGGCGCACAGTCGGAGCTTGATCTAGGCGACCTAGATAACGCGATGAGAGGCGTAACCAACATAGAAAATTTAGAGATAAGATCAGAGGTAACAATAAAGGCTCCAACAGCACCGGCCTTGAGTAAACTAAACAAAGGTCTTGATAATCTAAGCATTACATCACCTGGGGACATAAAGCTAGAAACCGATACCAAAGAAAAAGTAACGATAGATACGAATAAAATCGCCACTCTAACAGCAGATAAAGCAAAAGAGATATCCGTAAAAGGCGGAGATGATAGCGCTATATCCGCAAAAGAGGCTACAAAAGCTAGCATAAATCTAGGCACCAAAACAAAAGTCCTAACCGTAGGCGCAAACGGACTAGATAAAGTCGAGGATCTAAGCCTAGCAAACCTAAAACTAGCGGCACCACTTACTACCGCGAATAAGCTAGTTAAAATCAACGTAAAAGACGTCGACTTTACCGGCGCCCAAATCGCAACCGACGAAGAAAAAGTGGATCTAACTACAAACTACACGGAAAAAGGCTTGGCTAGACTACAAGCAAACAATGCCACTCAGCTAACCATCCACGCTAACGGCGACAAAGAGTCTACTATCGAGTTCGTTTCTGCTTCCCCTCATAATAAGCTAGAAAAAGTAACCTTTGACGGAAACGCAAAAGATCTAAAAATCAATCTGCAACAAGAAACTGCGCTCAAAGACGTAAACGCAGCATCCTTTACCGGAAATTTCGCTGAACTAAAGGTCAAAAACATCGCCGGCTCACAAGTACTTTTAGGCTCAGGAAACGACGTAGTAGACATAGATAATACAAATGCCGAACAAACGATCAACGGCGGAGCGGGAACGGACCTAATATCTATAGCTTCAACAATCGCAGGTGCCGGAGCGGATAAGGTGACGCTTAAAAATTTCGAAGGTATAAGGATCAACAATACTATTGCAAATGGTATAGATATGTCAAAATGGGAGGGATTTAATAATATCACCCTAGCCCAAGGAGCAAATGCAGGCCAAAGTCTTACAAAAGTCTTAAATAACTCTACTATAACGGTAGAAAAAAATGCTTTAACAAACGACCTTGTAGTAGGGATCAAAGACGCAGACACCGGCACTGCCGATAAGTTAAATTTAGTATTTAATCCAAAAGACACACACGCGGGTCTAAATAATACAGGCGGTTTTGTAATAGACGATATAGAAAACATCGATATAGCGTCAAATTTGGATGACGATAAAACAAATACGGCTACAAATATCGTCAATCTAAAAGCTACCGCTGACGCTAAAGGTACGCTAACAAACGTAGTAATAAAAGGCGACGCAAATACGAAGCTGGGCCTAGATGCGACTTTCAAAAAGGTAAAAACCGTAGATGCAAGCACTCTTAAAGGAAAATTTACATTTGACGCTAGCGGTCACCTTGATGAAAAGTCGGTAATCAAAGGCGGAGCGGGAGACGACGAGATAACCTTCGGTAGCAAATCAGGCGCAACCGTAACGGGCGGAGCGGGCGACGATACGTTTGTATTAGGAACCGTAGGTGACAGCGCAGCATTCCCTGCATCAAAAACGGCTACTATCACGGACTTTTCTAAAGGCGACAAACTCAAAATAGGCGCAAATTTAACAACACCACCACCAGCAACTGCTATTGATCAAAATATCGCAAGATACGATTCAACCAAATCGCTAGACTTTGCAAACAACCTATCTAGAGCACTAGACGTCGCAAAGGCTGCAAGCAACAAACTAGCTTACTTCACCTACACCGATCCTGATAGCAATGCGACAGACACCTATCTAGTAAGATCAGACGCTACCGCTGGCTTATCCGCCAGCGACTATGTGGTAAAACTAACCGGTATAGTAGACCTAGCCAACGCTACGCTTGCCGATGCAGGTACAAACCTACAGCTAACACTCTAATCTCCGCGATAAACCCCGACCTTTCGGGGTTTATCCTTTTTAAACTCTCAAATTTCTCTCTTTCAAATTTTGCCGAACGACTCAAATTTAACGATGGACCAAATTTGCGCTCAAATTTAACAAAGTTCCGCGTGTCGGAGATATTTTTTACGGATCAGAGTATGCATTTTATCGGTATCGACATCGGCGGTGCGTCGTCAAAGGTCGCCGTTATGGACGAGCAAGGCAAATTTTGCGAGCTGTTTTTGCTGCCAAGCGGCTTTAGCGCGGTCAAGGTCGCGCGCCAGATCAAGC
>NZ_CALHXD010000156.1 GCF_938040115.1 uncultured Campylobacter sp.
GCTATTTACGATAGAGAGCATATCATCGCTCGTCGTGATCGCCTTTGAGTTGGCTTCGTACGCACGCTGACCCGTGATGAGATCGGTCATCTCCTCAACCAGCTGAACGTTACTCATCTCGACAAACCCCTGTCTGATCGTACCCAGACCGTCAAGACCCGCCGTACCAACTACGACCTCGCCGCTAGAGCCAGTCGGCAGATAGAGGTTGTCGCCCATAGAGTGTAGGCCTGCCGGGTTGATAAAATTTGCTAGCTCAATACGGCCTACCTGCGTCATCTCGGTGTTGCCAGGCTGAAGTACTGAGACGGTGCCGTCGGTGCCGACTGAAACCTGCGTGGCATCGGCCGGGATAGTCATCTGCGGCTGAAGCACGTAGCCGTCGGAGTTTACGATCGTGCCTTCGCTATCTAGCTTAAAGGCGCCGTTTCTAGTATACGCCGTCGTGCCGTCTGGAAGCTGCACCTGAAAAAAACCGTTGCCAGCTATAACCATATCGAGGTTATTGCTCGTTTCTTTAAAATAGCCTTGCGAAAATATCTTCGTTATCGCCGTCGGACGCGCGCCTAGACCCACCTCGATACCCGTTGGGCTTTTCGTCGTGGCGCTGGTTGCAGTGCCGGCATACTCCATGACCTGATACATCAGATCGGCAAACTCGGCGCGGTTTTTCTTGTAGCCGATGGTGTTTACGTTTGCGATGTTGTGCGACGTAACGTCGATCTGGGTTTGTTGGGCGATCATGCCGGTGGCGGCGGAGTAAATAGACCTCATCATTTCATTTTCCTCTTTCTACAGGCGCGTCGCGCTTTGGTTTTATACGTCGTTGTGTTTTATTTTGACTTCGGTCACATACGCCCAGTATGCTCCCTCGTCAAAATAAAACCCGCCTCGTCTAATCCGTAAATCGCTTCCGCTTAGTCATTACCTTAGCTTTGAGCGCCTTATCTTTATTTGTTTAATTTGCAAAAAATATTCCAAATTTGCAGTCTTAAATTTTACGCTTTTGCATAAAACCGTCGCCGACTATTTTTATGCCTGGCGAACGTCTAAAATTTACAAATTCGGCGCGATTTCTCGCATTTCTTAACTGTTTAGCAAAAGGCGTTCCAAATTTGCAAATTTGGGGAAATTTGAAAATATTTTGGCAGAAGTATTTTGAATTTATATTAGCTATAGGGTTTTTAATATATAGCGATTTATGTTTATTAAAATTTAAAAACCTTAGCGGAAATATCTTTGAACGGATTTGCGAGTTGTGCAAATTTTTACTAGCAAGACTAGACACGTAGCCTGTCGCCGCGAGTAAAAATTAAATCTCTCGCAAATACGTCAAAGAGATAACGCTAAATTTAGACTTTCGTGTTAGCGAGCTTGCTTATAGCTTCCTGATTTAGATCATCCATATGCGACGTCATCACCTTTTGATACATCTCGACAAAACGCTGCGTCTCGATCAGTCCGACCATCTCAGTCACGGCGTTTACGTTGGAGATTTGAGTGTATTTCCACGCGACCGTGTCTATCTCGCCGCCCACGTCTTCAAGCTCCTTTAAATTTGGCAAAACATAGAGATTATCGCCCTCTTTTGTTAGATTTCGTATCTCTTTTGGCTGCGCGATATAAAGCCTAGCTAGCGGCTCCTCGTTCGAGTAGAGATTGCCGTTTTTATCGGCGGAAAAGCGCTCTCCCTGCGGGATTTGGATACCTTGAAAATTATTCGTAAAATAATCGCTCGGCAGCACTTTATAGCCCTCTTTTGTTACCAAAAATCCGTCCTCGTCGAGATTAAACGAGCCATTTTTGGTTAGGCGCACGTCGCCGGGCTTCACCTCGACTAAGAAAAACAGATCCTCTCGCTTCATCGCAAAGTCAAGGTCGTTGTTTGAAAATTTAAGCCCGCCCTGACTAAAATCCACGTATTGCTCCGAGATTTGCGGCACTCTATCGATAGTTCTGTTTAGAAATTTCGCTGCGTCTTTCGTGTGATTTTCTATCGGTAGCTCGTCGCGATACTCCTTAAAAATCCTCTCAAAATCACCCACTACGACGTCGTCGCGTTTAAAGCCGATAGTATTTATGTTAGCAAGGTTGTTTGCGATGACGTCTAGGCGGTTAAACTGCGTCACCATGGCGCCGGTTGCTTGGTAGTAGCCGTTGTTCATTTACTTTTCCTTATTTTGGCGACTCGTCTTTTTTGCTACGCTTTGCTTGCAACTTTCAGACGAGCACATTTTTCTGATTAGATCAGCAACTTCCGTTCCAACTCAAATTTAATAAAATTTTCAGCAAATTTAGCCTACGTAAAAATGCCCGAATAATCGTATTTTTATTAATATTTAAAGAAGTTTGGGTATAATCCTCGTTTTCTACAAAAAGAAGGAATCCCGAATGAGTACCGCAAAAAAAGAGGCATTGTCGCTCATAGAAGAGCTTTTCAAAGAAAATGCCAAAGGCTATATCACTTACGAAAAACTAGTTAAATTCCTAGACAAAGCGCCGACCGCAGCGATAGCAAAAAAGATAGAGTCGCTGGCGAAAGAAAATAAAGTCCAGCTCATCACCTCAGCTGAAATCGCTAAAATGCGCAATATCGAAGACGCTAAAAAGCGTCGCGAGGAGCTAGCAAAACTAGCCGACGACAATCTAGAGGAAGAATTTGACCTAGCCAGCGAAACCGATCTGCTCGAGTGGTCGCGCTCGGATAGTCCCGTGCGTATGTACCTACGCGAAATGGGTCAAATCGCGCTACTAACCAAAGAAGAAGAAGTAGAAATCAGCAAAAAAATCGAGCTTGGCGAAGATATCATCATTGACGCATTTTGCTCAGTACCATACCTTATCGATTTTATTCTTGACTACAAAGAGCCGCTTATAAACCGCGAACGCCGCGTAAAAGAGCTTTTTAGAAGCTTTGACGACGAAGGTGAGGAAGGCAGCGAAGAGGTCGAAGAAGAGGAAGAAAACGAAGAAGTCGAGGATGATGTCGAGGAAGGCGAAGAGAAAGAAGCCAAGCCAAAAAAACACAATAAAAAAGACGACAAACGAGCCGAAAAAGTAATCGAGAGTTTTAAAGCGCTCGAAAAGGCCAAAAAAGAGTGGCTAAAAACTGCAAATAAACAAAACGAAGTAGAGACTGAGGATGAGTTTTTAGCAAAGATAACGCTTGCGTTTAAAAAGAAAATTTTAAAAGACAAGCTAATGGATCTAGGGCCTACCAGCAAGCTCATAACCGAGATCGTAAAGTCGATGGAAACGGCGCTAAAGAGCGATGACGACTTCGACAAAGAGCTAAAAAGGCTTGAGTATAAACTACCGATGTTTAGCGACGAACTAAAGAAAAATCACAAGTCGATCCTAAAAGATATCATCAAGCTCAGCAAAGAAGATATCATCGCGCGAGTACCCGAGGCTACGATGGTATCAACCTACGTGGAGATCAAAAAGCTATTTGCGACCAAGGAAGCGAGCAAGAGCGGATTTAACCTAGATCCGATACTTTTAAAGGAAATTTTAGAGCAAATCAAGCGCGGCAAAAAGATATCCGACGAAGCAAAAGCCAGGATGGCAAAGTCAAATTTACGCCTAGTCGTGAGCATCGCCAAGCGCTACACAAACCGTGGTTTGCCGTTTTTAGACTTGATTCAAGAGGGTAACATCGGGCTAATGAAAGCGGTCGATAAATTTGAATATAAAAAGGGGTATAAATTTTCGACTTATGCGACGTGGTGGATACGTCAGGCTATCAGCCGTGCTATCGCTGATCAAGCTCGTACGATACGTATCCCTATCCATATGATAGAAACGATAAACCGTATAAACAAAATCAACCGAAAATACCTACAAGAAGAAGGTAAAGAGCCGGATATAAACGTAATCGCAGCCGAGGTCGGACTAAGCGCGGACAAGATAAAACAGGTCATCAAAATAACCAAAGAGCCTATCAGCCTAGAAGCCCCTATCGGCAACGAAGACGACGGTAAATTTGGAGATTTCGTCGAGGACAGAAGCTCTCTAAGCCCGATGGATCACATCCTAAAAAACGACCTAAAAGAGCAGATCGACGAAGTCCTAGATCAGCTAAACGAGCGCGAAAAAGCCGTCATTAGGATGAGATTTGGCCTGCTCGACGACGAGAGCGACCGCACGCTAGAAGAGATCGGCAAGGAGCTAAACGTAACCCGCGAGCGCGTCCGCCAGATCGAAAGCTCTGCCATCAAAAAACTAAAACACCCAAAAGTCGGTAGAAAACTCAAAAACTACATCGAGGGCTAAATTTAGCCCTCCTCTTTTATAGCGGATCGGCAAATAAAACCCGTTACCAAATTTAAAGAAAAATCAAAGGCGCAAAGATAGATCAGAAACCCCTGGCCGAGATAAAATTCCGCGGCATAGCGTCTAATATTTTAATCATCGAAGGCTACATATCTATTTGGGCTTTGTGCGAATTTTGCAGCCGCGTTTCGCTAGCTGGATTTTTGACCGCCGTGTTTTTTATCTGCTTTACTTTTCTTGCATCGATGATTTTTAAGCTTCTTGTTGCTAGACAAATCTCCAAACTCTCTGCAAGCAAGCTTTTTACGAGAATTTCCTCCGCGCTAATCGCGGCGGCGCTAATAGCGATTTTATGGCTATCTATGGCATTGTATTCGGTAAGTCAAGTCGGTTTTAGTGCGGTAGAGTATGCCGCGGCGCAGATTGGAGGCTCTTTTGTTGACAATGCTTATTCTGTAATCGGAGCAGTCGCAAGTAATTTTTTAAACATACAAGGCTCAGCTCTTACGATATTTCTTACCATAGACTCTATTCTTACTATCTACTTTTGGCTTATGCTCGGCGTTGCGTACTATCTGCTCGGCAAAGATACGCAGAGCAGTGCTTTCTACATCTACTCAGGCTTAGCCTTTAT
Organism: uncultured Campylobacter sp.; assembly: GCF_938040115.1. GTDB lineage: Bacteria > Campylobacterota > Campylobacteria > Campylobacterales > Campylobacteraceae > Campylobacter_A. The sequence continues at coordinate 4,910 of NZ_CALHXD010000156.1, forward strand.
GTGCATAGCGCTTCAGTTTATCGATTTTTCGTCCCTTAACGGTTTGGTATCTCCATACGCGCTGCTTACGATAGCGCTTTTGATCCCGCTTTGCGAACTAGCAGCTTGGGCTAGGATCAAAAATATCGCTCTAGCGTAGCCCTAAAATTTAAAAACTTCAAGTTTTATCACAGCCGCCATACTAGCCGTTTTGCTAAATTTTATCGAAAACGGCACTAGTGTCGCCTCTCAAATTTTATGATAAATTCATCGCTGTTTTTGTAATATAATGCTATTTATTTATGAGCTAAAAATGCTTATTTGTAGCCTATAAATAAATATAATTTAAAAACTTAAGGAAAAACATGAGCAAATTTAACTCTTTCGCGCTAGCTCTTGCGCTGTGCGCGAGTTCGCTTTTTGCAGATCGCATTATAACCGACCAACTAGGCCGCGACGTCACGCTACCGGACGAGGTTAAGCGCATAGTCGTGCTTCAGCACCAAAGCCTAAACGCACTGAATGAGCTAAACGCGCTGGATAAAGTTGTCGGCGTGCAGGAGTCGTGGGAAAAGTCGCTCGGCAAAAACTACATCCGCCTAGCGCCGAGTCTAAAAGATATGCCGACTCCGGGCGATCTAAAGGTCATCAACTACGAGGCGGTGCTTAAGCTAAAGCCCGACGTCGTGATCGTCACGAACTACATCCCGCAAGAATACATCGACAAGATGACGGAGCTCAAAATCCCAGTCGTCGCCGTTAGCTTCCATCGCAGCGACGCCGCCGATAAGGGCAAGCTAAATCCGACCTTCAAAGATGACGAGGCAGCCTACACCGAGGGCTTTTACGACGGCATAGAGCTTCTAGGTAAGGTCGCAAACCGCGATAAAGAGGCCGCCGAGCTCATAAGCTTCGTAAAAACCTCGCAAGAGCAGCTAAAGGCTAAATTTAGCGACTTCATCGTCGATAAAAGGCCTAAAATTTACATGGCAAATCCAGACCTCACGACCTACGGCAGCGGCAAATACACGGGCATAATGTTTATGCGTGCCGGCGCGCAAAACGTCGCGGCTCAGAGTATCAAGGGCTACAAGCAGGTATCTGCAGAGCAAGTTTTAGCGTGGGCGCCGCAGATGATCTTCGTGCAGGATCGCTACCCTCAGGTGCCCGCCGAGCTTAAATCCAACCCGCAGCTTGCAAATTTAAGCGCGGTCAAAGAGGATAAAATTTACATGATGCCCGAATACGCCAAAGCATGGGGCTATCCGACTGCCGAAGCCATGGCGCTTGGCGAGTGGTGGCTAGCGATGAAGCTCTATCCAACGCACTTTGACGAAGCGGAATTTGACAAAAAAGTAGAGGAATTTTATCAAAAATTCTACCGCACGAGCTATAAATGAAATTTTTCGCCCTGCTGCTACTCTGGGTCCTGCTATTTGCGGTATTGCTTGGCATCGGGCAATATCCTGTGAGCCTAGAGGAGACGGGCAGAATTTTACTCGGCTCCTCCGCCGATGAGACGGCAAAGAGCGTCGTGCTTGATATCCGCATCCCGCGCGCCCTACTTTCGAGCCTTTGCGGCGGGATACTGGCGCTTAGCGGCCTTGCGCTTCAGGCGGTGTTTAAAAACCCGCTCGTAGGCCCGCACATCGTGGGCGTGAGCACCGCGGCGGCATTTGGCGGCGCGCTTTGCATCATGCTAGGCTTTGGCTCCTACTTTATCGTGGGTTTTGCCTTCTTTTTCGGGCTCGCCGCGCTTTTTATGCTCTATTTTATCGCCAAATTCGTCTCGCGCAGCGACGTCTTTTCGCTCATCTTAGCAGGCATCGTCATAAACGGCGTGTTTGCCGCGCTAACGAGCCTCGTGCAGTATCTAGCCGACAACGAAGACGTGCTGCCAAACATCATCTACTGGCTGCTTGGCAGCTTCGTGCGCGCAGACTACGACAAGCTCGTCATGCTCGCCGCCGTTTCGGCACCCTGCGTCGCGGCGCTCATCGCGATGCGGTGGCGGTTTAACCTACTCAGCCTCGAAGACGGCGATCTAAAGGTGCTCGGCGTAAACATCGTGCGGCTGCGCTCGGTCATCCTCGTCATCTGCACCCTGCTAGTCGCCGCGCAGGTCAGCGTCAGCGGAAACATCGGCTGGATCGGCCTCGTGGTGCCGCACGTCGCTAGGATGATATTTGGCAGCGACCACTTGCGCTCTATGCCCGCTTGCTTCGTCGCGGGAGCCGTTTTTATGCTCGCCATCGACGACGTATCGCGCTCGATCAGCTCTAGCGAAGTGCCGCTTAGCATCATCTCCGCGCTCATCGGCAGCCCGATATTCGCCATCCTCTTAAGAAGGAGCGCCGATGCGAACAGAAGGTAGTTTGCTCTCAATCAAAGACGCTGGATTTTTCTACGAAGAGGGCAAATTTCTTTTTAGAAATTTAAGCTTTGAGATTAAGCGCGGTCAAATTTTAGCGATTTTAGGACTTAACGGTCAGGGCAAAAGCACGCTGATGTCGTGCATGATGGGCATTTTAGGCCTCAAAGAGGGACAGCTTAACACGCAGGCAAAATTTGGCTTTTTGCCGCAAAGCTTTAGCGTGGCGTTTGATTACAGCGTGCTTGACATCGTACTGATGGGGCGGGTACGCGAGATCTCGCTCTTTTCAAAACCGGGCAAAAAGGATATTCAAATCTGCCTTGACGCTCTGGATACGCTAGGCGTCGCCCATCTGCAAAAGCGCAGCTTTAACGCCCTTAGCGGCGGGCAGAGGCAGCTCGTGCTCTTTGTTATAGCGATCGCGAGCAAGAGCGAAATTCTGTTTTTGGACGAGCCAGCCAGCGCGCTTGATATCAAAAACCAAGACCGCGTGCTAAGCCTCATCGTAAATTTGAAGCAAAAAAGTAGCGCCGGCATCGTTTTTACCACGCATCAGCCAAACCACGCCCTTGCGGTGGCGGACCGCACGCTCATTTTAAAGGACGATCTTAGCTACGTTTACGGGCTCAGCGCCGAGGTTTTGAATGAGGAAAATTTAAACGCGCTTTACCGCGTGCGGATGAAAACGGCGGAATTTGACGTTGCGGGCAAGCAGATACCCAGCATAACGCAGATTTTCAGCGCGCAGGTAAAGTAGTTTTTAGGTTATTAATCGGCAATTTTTGCGCTGTGCGTAAAATTTTATGTATTTTGAAATTTACGAGTTCGTGAAATTTGCCTATTTTAATTTTATATCACTGTTTACGCGGTTTGCGAGCTTTGCGACGTTTATTAAACTACATGTAAGCCGCCCAAATTTATCAGGCGTAAATTCTATTTTTACGCTCGCGGCCTTAAATCATCTTTCATTTTATACACTCAAATTTGACGCAAACGATCTCTTTTCGACGGCTCGCAACTTTGCTTTTTGTATTTTAGATCGCGATTATTCGCATGTCTAGTTGGGTTAAATTTAATAAAAATTTTAAGTTTGTTTGTGTAAAATTTTTACTAAATTAATAAAAGGCAAAATATGCAAGAAGGCTTTATAAAACGCATAAGTACGGCAAGGGCGCTTGGTATGACGTCGGGGATTTTGGTTATTTTAAATTTGCTCTCGCAAGAGATGGTTTTACCAAAAAGCCTCTTTGATATCGCAACGAGCGCGCGCGTAGCGATGTTGTTTATTTCCGTCATCTGCCTTTACGGCGCGATATCAAAGGTAAACAAACTCGCAGGCGGAGGCGTGTTTAAGCTTTACCGCATTTTTATCGCTATTAGCAGCGCGATGATTTTGCTGAGTTTTAGCACCAACTACGCACCAGCTAGCACGCACAAGGTCCTATTTTTCGTGATTTGCGGCACGGCAGTACTTGCGTTTTTGCTTTGGATAAAGATAAATTTAAAACTCGGTGCCGTCACGCAAAACGCCCTATTTTCAGGCTACGCGGTGCTTTGCGTAGTCGGCACTTTTATCGCTGCGGCGCTAAAGCTTTTACTAACCAAAGCCCTGCGCGATCCCTACCCTATCGAGCTTGCGGTGCTTGGCATCTACCTGGCGTTAGGGTTTATCTACGTGCTTGCTTGGTCGAGAGTGGATTACGTCGAAAACCGCAACCCAGAAAGCCAAATTTAAAATTTGATTCCTTTTCGTCAAATTTAAGCCAGGTCAAATTTAAATTTATTGCAAATCTGCAAATTTGAGCTGACGACGGCTTTAAATTTAACCCCGCAAAAGTCTAAATTTAACTCGTAAAATGCACCTAAAAATTTGGCTTCTATCACGTCTGCTTCGTATTTTTCGCCGCTTATGATTAGCTCCGAACGAAACATAAAGTTTCTTTGCTCCAGCCACGTTCTAAATTCAGCCGGCAAATTTTGCGCATCCCGCTCGTCAATCAAATTCATATCACCCAAAAAGCAGGCGATTTCGTAAGATGCAGGCTGAAAATACAGCTCCCTAGGAGCGCCGAAAGCCAAAACCTTGCCGCCTTTTATCAGCGCGATTTTGTCGCTTAGCAAAAAGGCGTCCTCTTTGTCGTGCGTTACCATGACCGCGCTGATGCCGTTTGCCTTTATCATCTGTTTTAGCTCGCCTCTTAGCGCGCTTTTTAGGTTGCGATCGAGATTAGCGAAGGGTTCGTCGAGCAAAAGCAGCTTTTCGCGGTTAGCCACGGCTCTAGCAAATGCAGTCCTTTGCGCTTGACCGCCCGAAATTTGATCGGGAGTTTTGTCTTTTAGCTCGGAGATTTTAAATTTCTCCAGCAGCTGCGCGCTCCTTTGGGTTCGCTCGGCGCTAGGTAGTCGCCACAGCGCAAATTCCACGTTTTTGCAAACGCTTAAATGCGGAAAAAGCGCGTAGCTCTGAAACATCATCGCGGTGCCGCAGCCCTCTTTGACGCAAATTTGACCGCCGCTTGGCGTCTCAAGGCCCGCGATTATGCGTAAAAGCGTGCTTTTGCCGCAGCCGCTATCGCCTAGCACGCTTAAAATTTCGCCCTCGTTAAGGCTTAAATTTACGTCCTTTAAAACCTCTAAATTTCCGAATTTCTTGTTTAAATTTACGATTTTTAAAATTTCAGCCATATTTTTATCTTTCTTGTTTTTTTCTGGAGATTATCTCTAGCCAAAGGACGGCGACTAGCGACATCGAAACGATGAGAAACGACGGCAGAGCTGCAGCATAAAGCCTCTCGTCAGCCACGTAAAAAAACGCTCTAATACTAAGCGTCTCAAAGCCCAAAGGCCGCAAAATGAGGCTAAGCGGCAGCTCCTTAATGATGTCGATAAAAACGACGATGAGAGAGAGAAAGAAAAAGTGGCGAAGCAGCGGAAAATGCACTTTAAAAGACAAATTTAACCGTGAGCCGTTTAGCAAAAGCGCGGCGTCGTCGATATTTGCCGGGATCTTGGCATATCCGCTCTCGACGGCATATATCGAGGTCGCCAAAAACCGCACGACGTATCCGAAAATCAGCACTACAAAGCTCGACGAGAGCAGATGGGTGTCAAAATTTCGGTCAATATAACCAAAAACTATCATCACGCAAAGCCCGATACTAGCGCCAGGCAGCGCGTAGCCTAGCGAGACAGATTTTAGCAAAAAGGCGTTTAGCGCTTTGTTTTTTATAAGTCTCGTCGCAAAAACGAGGAAAAAACTCACCGCCGTGATGAGTATCGCTGCGCCTGCAGCCATCAGAAGCGAATTTAAAGCCATCTGCACGAACTCAAATTTAAAGCTATCTAGCTCGTGAATACTCCAATACAAAAGCCAGGTAAAAGGAAACACAAATGCCAGACAAAACACGCTCGCGCACCACAAAAACGCCGCCGCTGAGCCAATTTTACCAAGCTCACGCTTTTGCGTAAATTTAGAGGTATCATGAGTAGCAAAGCTATATTTTTTAGAGTTTTTATTAACGTGCTCAAATATCATCAAAACAAACACGAACATCATCAAAAGTCCCGCTAGCACGGACGCGGAGTACGAGTCGCCCATGTCAAACCATAGCTTAAAAATGCCCGCGCTAAAAGTCTCTACGCCGTAATAAGCCGCCGTGCCGTAATCGCTAAGCGTCTCCATGAGCACGAGCATCGCTCCACCCACGATCGCCGGACGCGACAGAAATATCGCAACCCTAAAAAACACGGCAAGGCCGGGGAGCTTGTAAATTTTACAAACGTCATAAATCGCTGCGGACTGCGTTTAAACGAGGTTTTAGCAAACATATAGATGTACGGATAAAGCGACAACGACAGCACGAAAATCGCTCCGTAGATATTCATAAACTCCAGCCTAAAGCCGAAAATTTGATGAAAATATCCGCCGTAATCCATAATCCCGACGTAGCAAAAGCTAAATATATAAGCAGGAATCGCAAACGGAAGGATGAGGGCATATTCAAAGAAATTTGATAGCGCAAAGCGGTAGTTCGCCACCAGCCACGCCGAAACCACGGCGATAACCAGACTAAGCGCCAAAACGCCCGCCGCGACGGCAAAAGTACCTTGGATATACCTCATAAAAAGATACTTAAAAAAATGCTCGAGCAAGGAGTAGTCGCCCAAAGCGATCTCGAAAAATATGCTAAAAATGGGGATCAAAACGATAAGGGCGATAAAGATCGCCCCGAATTTTACTTTCATTATTTCCAGCCGGCTACGTCGTAAATTTTAATAGCCTCGTTCGTGTTTTGCACGCTTTTATAAAGCGGAGTGGAGTCTTCTTTAAATTTGCCAAAGCCTTTTACGATGTCGCTAGGCTCGACCTCTGCGTTGATCGGATACTCGAAATTTATACCCGCAAGTATCTTTTGCGCCTCAGGGCTCACCATAAACTCCATAAATTTAACTGCGTTTTCTTTATTTTTAGCAGCTTTGGTTAGCGCGATGCCGCTGATATTTACGTGCGTACCGCGGTTATCTTGGTTCGGAAAAATGATGCCCAAGTTTTTCGCAGCCTCGACGTCTTCGGCTTTCGGAGAGGTTAGCATGAGGCCTATGTAGTAGGTGTTCATAACCGCTACGTCGCCCTCGCCTGCGTAGATGGCCTTAGCCTGATCCCTATCGCCGCCTTTTGGATCGCGGGCTAGATTTTTTAGCGTGCCTTCCGCCCATTTAGTAGCCGCGTCTTTGCCGTCAGCCTCGATGATAGCAGCTAGCAGCGACTTGCTATACGGAGCCGTCGCGCTTCTGATTAGCAGTTTTCCTTTTAGCTCCGGTTTTGCCAAATCCTCGTAGTCCTTGATGCCTTTAGGATCGAAGTCTCTTTTGTCGTAAACGATGACTCTAGCGCGTTTTGAGATAGCAAACCACTGACCGTCGTTATCTCTATACTGCTCAGGCACGATTTTTTCTAGAGTTTCTGATTTGACCGCTTGCAACACACCCTTAGTCTTTGCGGTGTAGAAATTTCCAGCGTCTGCGGTGATAAAGATATCCGCCGCGGAGCTATCGCCCTCGACTTCTAGCTTTTTGATTAGCTCGCCGGCTTTTGCCTGCGTGGCGTTTACCTTGATACCCGTCTTTTGCTCAAAAAGCTTATAGAGCTCGCTGTCGGCGTCGTAGTGGCGCGCAGAGTAGATATTTACCTCTGCGGCAAACAAAAAGCTTGAAAGCAAACTAAGCGCGAAAAAACTTTTTTTCATTTTTATCCTTTGTATCGATATGTATTTGCGATTATAGCGTCTGGCCGATGAAAGTAATATTAATTATTAAAAAAGAAAAATTTATGCCGGAGTGATTTTAGAATGACAAAATATTTAAAATTGAGTGCTAATATTCACGCCGTCAAATTTAAGGAGAGAAAATGAGAAAATTTATACTTTTAGGAGCGGCTGCAGCGATGGCTTTTGCAGAGATTACTACGGTGCAAGTTAGTCCCGAGGCGATAAAAAACTACGAGCAGATCGTAGATATCAGAACGCCTTCTGAATGGGCGGAAACAGGCGTGATAAAAGGCGCAAAGACCATCACTTTTAACCCCGCCGACAAAGATAGCTTTTTAAACGAACTAAAAGCCAATCTCGATCTAAAAAAGCCCGTCGCGCTAATTTGCAGGAGCGGGCGCAGAAGCGCTGCGGCGGCTATGGCGATAGATTCGCCGGAGCTAAATATAATAAATCTTGACGGCGGCATGGGTAGCCTCATAAATCAAGGCTACGAAACCGTGCCGTATCAAAAATAGTCCGCGATTTTGCTTTATAAATTTCGTCCGTCAGGCTTAAATTTGCGCTAAATTTTAAGCTTGGCGGAGCTGATTTGTGCTCCACTCGCGCGTAAGACGGCGGTAAATTTAAACTCGCCGCCGTACTTAACGCAAAAACCGTCACCGTTTCTTACAAAATTTAATAAAACAAAAGCGTATCGCTTTAAATTTTAAGTGGCCGCAAATTTAACCAAATTTGACCAAAATTTACGCCAAAAACAGTCTCGGCTTTAGCTTTAGTAAGCAAACATACGCCGCCAGCGCGCTTTGCTCTCTTATATAGTTACGGTCGCCGTTTAAATTTAGCCTCTCGATGATGCACTCGCCGTCCTTTGCGTAAGCTCCTACAAATACCGTCCCCACCGGCTTTGCCTCGCTACCGCCGTCAGGCCCCGCAATCCCGCTGATAGCTAGCGAAAAGTCCGATTCGCTCGCCTTTAACGCGCCTTTTAGCATCGCCATCACGCACTGCTCGCTCACCGCACCGTAGGTTTGCAAAATCTCATCGCTAACGCCTAGCCAGTCGCGTTTCATCTCGTTTGCATACGTCACTAGCGAGCCGTTAAACGCCGCCGAAACCCCCGCAAAAGCGCCAAATTTTGCCGCGGCAAGCCCCGCCGTGCAAGACTCGGCAAAGGTGAGCTTTAGCCCGCTTGCTATAAGCGTGCTCGCAACGTGACGAAAAACATCCTCGCCCTCAAAAAATTTGCCTGAGAAAAGATTTTTAGCGCCGTTTATAAAGCCGCTCGTTTGGCCGAATTTATTTGCTTCCACTCTGATTAGCGCCAAATTTGATAAAATTTGAGACGAATAAATTTGTACTTCGTAAGTTTTTGCCAGCGGTTCGAGCAGGATTTTCGCGCTCTCCTCGTCGATATCGACCAGATGAAAATACCCAAAATCTCGCTGCGTTTTGATATCTATGGCAGGTAGTTTTTGATTCGCGTCGGCCTTTAGTAAATTTACGTAAGTTTGATTTAATTTGATTAAAAAGCCCTCGTCGCCAAATTTCTCGGCCCTGCTAGGAGCTAGCATTTGCGGGGATTTGAGCTCCAAAATATCGCCGCTTAACGTAGCTAAAATTTTAGCCGCGAC